>JALGTV010000006.1 GCA_029821215.1 Candidatus Zipacnadia bacterium
CGCGGGTGATGGCTTGCGCCGAAGAGGGACGGAATTCTGCTCCAGCAGCCAGTGGGACCACTGAAGTCTTAGGGAGTGCCTGCCCAAGGAACCGGGTCACATCGGCCCGAGTACATTCCGAGCTTGCTACTGTCAACGCCGCCACTCGTGCCGACCGGGGCAACATGTGAAGCAGAAACTGTCGTTTGAGCCAGCGGAAGTTTTCGGGGTAATGAAAGACCTGCAGATCGTGTATGACCTGGACAGCAGGTATGCGGAGATTTTGTGGTACTATTCCCCCCGCACACAACATCACATCAATCCCGGCGGCTGCCGCGTGGTGGGTCAGCATTGTTTGCTCCCACAAAGCCCGCAATAGGCGATAGCCGCTGTAGATAGGACAGATTGCCAGGTGAAAGCTCGGAGCTGCCAGCGATAAGTATTGCCGGGCTTGCTGGCCAACAAAAATGACGTATTGATTATGGCTATCAACTTGTTGCAAGGCATCTATTAAGTGACGTAGGTAGGTATCTACGCCGGCTTGTTGCCCGGGCCGCCAGGCCAGAGCATTAATTCCAATCCGCATCCGAAGTTATGATATCTTTCTCCTTCAGCAGCGACAGTAAAAGGTGATCACTTCTCGGTCTGTAGGCACAGTCCTTGGAAATCAAATTGCAAGTTTAGCACCGTTAGATGCCGCTGCTTTAGTTCCTCTTCAAGCTCCTTAGCACTGTCGGTTGACCGGGCCAGAAATAGCAGGCACCCTCCCCCACCGGCCCCACAAGGCTTACCCCCCATAATCAGCGGGGTGGCCACTTCAAACAGCTCGTCAATTTGTTGATTGGTAGTAGAGCTGTCCAGATGTTTAGCACACTCAAACTGAACAGTCAGCAATTTCCCGAACTCTTCAAGCTCGCCTGCCTCTAAGTGTTGCTTAGCTTCATAAGCTGTGTCTCGCAGGGTGAATAGCGCTCGCACTGTTTCCTCCTGCCCGGCGCGGAAGTTACCCCATACGTGCTGATGGATACCAGAAGACAGTCGTGATCTGCCAGTATAACACAGCACTAATTGCTCCTGGAGTTGGTTTAGGGTCCCCTCGCTCATCTGTACAGAATGGCGGCGGACATCCTCGGGACCAAACTCAAACAGATTAATCCCGCCAACGGCGGACGCATACTGGTCTTGCTTGCCACCGATGATTCCCAAGAGGCCCTCAACCTTGTAGGCCAAGTCGGCGATTTGCATTTTATCCTCAATCGTCTCAACCGAGGTGCGTCTGGCCAAAGAGAGCCAGACTACGTTTAGGGCCGCTGAGGTGCCCAACCCACTGCCAGCAGGAATCATGCTTTCATATTGGACGGTCAAGCCTGCTCGTGAGGGGGCGCTATACTTGCCACTGGGGCCGGATACCATATTGCCGACCGGAGTAGTCTCCTCTTCCTCGTGCGCATCAATCTGTCCGCTCACATAAAATCTGATCGCGGCATTAAGGGTCGCGCCAGTGAACGGCTTATAGAACTCGGCTACGTCTGTCCAGGCCCCGGCGAAGTCAACTCTGACTGGTGCTCGACTAGTTATAACCATTTGCTTTCTCCTTTCTAATGTGGTGGTGGGGGCAACTATATGGGCGTTCTGAACAGAAGTTTGTTGCCTCCGCAGAAAATACTAACGGATGCAATCAGAGCTAAATACACTATTAGCAGTCCAATGTGACCACCTATCAGTCCACCTCGAAAGATAATCACGAAAAAGGCTACGGCAAATGCATAGATCAGCAAGGCACCTTCGTTGTTTGAGTGGTGGCGGTAATATGTATAAGCCACTGCATATATTAGACCGAACAGACTGGTTTCTAAGAGTACCCCACCCCAGCCAAAGTTCATATACCCCTCGGCGGCGGGCGGTAGCGCCATAGAGGTTGTCCGGCCCGGGCGCAAGACCCGATTAAAGAGATTCCGGCGGGGCTTGTCTGGATATAACTGGCGCGGCACCGTCAACAGCAGGGCATCTATGTAGCCTCGGCCCCATTGGTAATCCATTCGGTCGGGTATCGCTTTCATTGTCAACATAAGTGCATCAAGTGAAGTTAGGTTGCGCACCAGAAACCAGCCGGCTACCTGTCCATAACTTGCTAAGCGAGCAGGCATGGGGGCCTGCTCGTTTAGCTGCAGCCGGGGCAAGCCTAATGCCACAACTAATAATACTGCCGCTATGCCGATCATTACCAGCTTACTGAGGCCCAAGCGGCGATGCTGGTAATGATATATCGCCACTGCCATAACTACAGGAATTAGCAGGGCGCTGCGTTGGCCATGTAGAGCCAGCATGGGCACGGTGGTCGCGGCAAGGCCAATCATAGCCACTCGGTTAGCCTGCCCCCGTAGATACCGCAGCCAGCCTAACACGAGGGCCATAGTTAGCGGGGCGGCACTCAGCACTACCAGTACGCCCTTGCCTGTTGCCGTGCCTTGCGCGTATCCAGCCAAACGGGCGGCTATTCCCCCGCTCTGCCACATCAGTACCCCCCAACAAGCTGCTCCCGTTAGCCACAGCACTCCCGTGGCTAGGGCGAGTCGGCGTTCTTCCCATGCAGGCGCTAACGGCAGAGACCTGGCGATAGCGGCAGCAGGGTGGAGTTTGTAGCCCCAAATGAAACCCAAGACAGTAAAACAAGCTAATGCCAGCGCGATCCCCAGGTGTGATAATGTCCTCTGCCCTATCGGCGCCATCCCCAACAGCAGCGCGGTGGGCCGTAAGATATAATACAACACGGTAGCGACCAGAAGCAGCGCCGGGGGCGCCAACCAATCTCTTTTCCCTTTGCTGATTAACCTACTCAACCAGGCAAAGGCAATGACTGTTAGGCCGCCAGTCAATACTATGGTACTTGCATGCGGGGCTGCACCGACGGCTCCAATACCTAAGCCGGTCACAATCCCGAGCATGACAATACTCAACAACCGCTTTGTAGCGTGGCTTGGCTTGGTCATTGTCAAGCAGGTCATTCGTCTACAGCCCTCGGCGGCTTAGTAGGCCCAGCACACTTATTATTAGCCCCGCGAAGGCGGCTAAGGCCACGTTGACACCGAGGCGGGGAGAAATGGATTGCTCGGGCGGTACAGCCTCATCCAGGACATACACCTGAGGCTCTTGCCCTTGTTCAGCAATCAGGGCCTGCTCATAATCGGTGATTAGTTGCTGATACACTGCTTCTCGGACACCCACTTCCCGAAGGAGGCGGCCATATTCCATGGCATCGGCCGATAGGCCTGCAACCTGTTGTTCCGCCTCGGTTAGGGCATGTTTGAGGCCCCGGATTTTAGCCCTTAAGGCCTCTTTTTTGATCTGGAGAGGCAAAAGCTGTTCGATAAGCGTCACCGCAGCCGGGTTATGGGTCTGGACTTTTCGGGCAGTAAACATCTGCTGCTGTTGCTGCTGGGCAAGAGCACGCTTGGTGGCGGTTAGCTGCTGGCGCAGTTCCTGCACCTCAGGATGAAACTGGGTCTCGCCCTTTATATCTATGGCGGTGGCGAGGTCGGCCTCGATCTGGACAAGTTTCTCGCGCAATTGGACCAGCAACGGGTTTGCTTCCTGCTCAAGGGAAGTTATTTGCAACGGCGGTTGGTCACTTAGCAGCTTTTCGGCTTTGGCGATTTCCTCTTTTACTGAAGCGAGTTCCAACTGGGCTTGGACCTGCTTCTGCTGGAGTTGGATGATCTCTTGGCCAGCCAATTTACCTGCCTCCTGGGCATCGATGAGTTTATTGTCGCTTTCCCACTGTTGGAGGGCATGTTCGGCCTGTTGTAGTTGAGCACAGCTTTCAATTTTTTTCTTGCCCAGAAAGATGCGCTTGCGCTTGGCTGCTGATAGATGTAAGTCAGCCAATTTATCCTGTAGTGCTCGAATATAACCATTAGCCAGATCGGCGGATAGTTGTCGTGTGGAGGTATTTTGAGGCTCGCGGGCAAACATAACCGGACGCCCACGCAGCTCCACCTTGATTTGTACTACATTGGGGCGGTGGACCTGAACGTCGGTTTTTTCTTCCAGAGCTTGGAGCGCATCCTGTTCACTGATAAGGCGCCAAACTTCAGTCAGTTTATATTCGGCCACCAGTTGCTGGCGCACGCCGCGGCTCCGCAGTATCGCCGCACACAATTCTACCTCCGGGCACACAGTTATCGGCGAGACATCTAGATTTAGTCCTTGAACCATCTGTTCCAGATTTGTGGGTGGCGCGGAAAGCTCCCCAGTGGCTATGATGCTGCTGGTGGCGACGTATCTCTGGCCCACCAACAACACAGTGTATAGCGCTGCTACTGCCGCCGCAACCAGAGTTACCGTAGCCACTACTCGCCAGCGTCGGCGCAGATAGTGTACGTATTCGGTGACCGTAACTTCTGTGTATTGATGTGCAGTATCCATTAAATAGTGGAGGGTTGTATGATTATTGGCCAAGCAATATATACAGACCTATCTGGTTAAAATATGAGAAATGCGGTTGCTAAGCCCACCAAACTGTGTAGTATCCGTTCATAGCCACTGCCAGCGCGCACTGTTCGTATCAGAAAGTCAGAGGGCACGACAACCACATCGCCTGGATACACTTCCTTGGCCAGCTTGCCAGGGACGACGCGGGTGTTCGCCCGTATGACCACCATCCGCTCCAGGTTGGCGTCTTCTGCTGGCCCGCCGGATAGCTGCACATACCGGCGCGGTGAGTGGGGGCCCTCATAGGGTATGGCCCCCGATCGGACCACGGCACCAACTACCCCGACCATATTGATGCGCCGGGGTACCAAGATGTAGTCACCATCCATTAACTGAATGTCTTCTTCCGTCCCCCGGGAAGCGACGAGGTGCTCGCCCGCAACCGGTATTGCCTCCGCCCATACTTGCTCGCTCAGCAGCCGAGGGGGTACTACTACTGTCGCTCCACCCTCCGAGGAAAATATATTAGCCAGGGCTCGGTTTATCTGCCCTTGCACCATCGTAGCCCGCGTACTCCTCTGTAGTATCTGCTCCTGGCTCTCGCGGTTAAAGGCGGCCAGTATCTGCTGAAGTTCGCCAATTGGCTCCCGCTGTTTGCCAGTAGGGAAGAACTGTTCCTGGGTTCGGTATACAACGATGCCCCGGGGATTGGCAGTCTCTAACAGGCCGCCGGCCTTGGATAATACTGCCCACAGGGTGGTATCTGGCTTCACCAGGGGGTAAGCACCTGGTTGTTGTACTTCCCCCTCGACAATTGCGACCGGGGGCCGCGCGATAAACTTTCCCGAGCCCAATACAGAGATATGATCATTGTCTTGGATAATCAAGTCGGGGACTACTGAAAACGCCGCCTGTTCCATGTCATTGTGCAGGCCCAGTTCAATTGTTTCGATATTGCCTGTGGTTGTGGTCCTGATGCACTGCACCTTATCGGCAGCGCCCGGGACTAATCCTCCCGCGGCTATAATCAGATCACTAACGTGCATATCCTGATAGCGCTGATATATTCCTGGATTATTGACATACCCAGATATCTGGACCTCGCTAGGGGTCGTAACTTCCTGGGCAGTTAGAATCTGGACTGTGTCGCCTCGCTCCAGAGTTACATCAGCGTCAGGTTCCCCGCTGATTGCCTTGGTTAAGGCTACCGGGATAAGGTGTTGCCTGTTCTGGGGGCCACGCCGCAGAATGTGCGCCCGTAGCCCATATGCCTCCGGCTCCAATCCTCCCGCCTGGCGGATTAGTTCGCCTAATTTCATTCCAGCTACCCATCCATAGGCCCCTGGCCGCGCTACTGGTCCCTGGATCACCACCTGGGAAACTGGCTCCATCTCGGCCTGTGAGCCGATAATTATCTTATCATATGGTTGAAGGGCCAGGTCTTCTCCCCTATCGCCATTAAGAGCTGCTTCTACGGAAAAATAAGTTGTGTAATAGTGAAGATCCGGCTGACGCCGTAGCAACTTAGCCTGCTTAGTATAGGCGGCGTTGCTTAGCCCCCCTGCCTTCCTGATTAAATCGCTTGTACGTTGGCCTGTAACATAGGCGTATAGGCCTGGGCGGTTTACTGCACCGGCAATTTCCACCAGGCCCAGAGTTGCCTCCGGTGCGGCCAGCACCTCTACCAGGTCTCCGGAGCGCAGCTCAATGTCATCTACAGTGTCGGCGGGTTGGTTTAGGTCAACCGATAGCAGGTGGCGTCCTGCTGGAGTATTGCGCCAGATGTGTACAGTGCTTGCATCACCAGTAGATTGAATGCCTCCACACATGGTAATCAGGTCTCCAAGGTTCTCGGCATCCGTTAGCTCGTATCGAGCTGGGCGCCGCACCTCTCCATCAATGCCCACCTCTTTGGCTACTACCGGGACGAACACCGTGTCGCCGGTTTGCAGGGTTCCCCCGGCCAGGGGTTGGCCTTGTAGTAAGTAGGGGTACAAATCTATTTCCTCGACGGCAAGAATGCCATTTGGCGGTGAAGACCTTAGTACCCGTAGGTGACGGAGGGAACCAATCTCGGAAGGTCCGCCCGCGGCATACAAGGCGCTGAGGACTGTGGCAGTGCCCAGCAGAGTGTGCTTGCCTGGTGATTGTACTGCGCCGGTCACATATGCTTGGATGGTTCGCATTTGAGTTAAGTCAACGCTGACCTGACTGTCACTGTACATCCTCTGGTACCCACGAGTGATGATCTCTCTATCCTCGCTTAGGGTTTGTCCAGCCACCAGGGTCTGCCCTAAGAGGGGCAAATATATGCTCCCATCAGCAGTAATAATAGCTGTATGATTTACGTGCTCTCGAGGGCCTCGCCAGCAGCGTACGGCCAGCACATCTCCCGGTCCCAGTATATACTCGGGTGGAGCAGGCGCCGGGATGGTTGCTTGGCCCTCGGGGGCTGGAGAGAGATCGTGTTGGGCTTGATCCTGGAACATCTCCAGGCCAAACCTGGGCAACCCCAAGAAGCGAGTCCGAATGTCTGGGTAGGACATTTGGGTCTGCGTTGGGGATGGCGGGCAGCAAGGCGGAGTTATGTCGGTAGGAGGTTGTATCGATTGAGCAGATGAGTCTGAATTTTCCGCTATCGCGTTAGTAGGTTGTGAAGAGAATTGGCCGGCGCCTTCCGTGGGGGGACTGGGCCCAATAGGCTGGGAAAGAACTGGTACTACATGGATGATCATGACGATAGCCCACACCATCCAGCGTTGCATGGTGGTCATAGGACAGTATCCCCTAGAGACATCAAGCCGATAAACTATGTTATGGGTGCTACATTAAATATTTCCGTGAGCAACAATATTAATCCTTTGTGTTTTTGGGTGTTGGTGAAAGAGTCATGATAGATATACAACAACAATAATGCGAGAGCGCGGCTTGAGGTAACCATCAGATACTATGTTGTTGTACCTATACATATATATAACACTAATACGGGATGGCTAATGTCTGTAATAGAGCGGCTTAGTGGGTGGTCGGTGAGGTCACAGGTCTGTATTGGTTAGTTCATAGGTCGGTATAATGCATTACTTATCGCGCTGGGGGGACGGCATTATTTAATTTAATAGTCGGTAAATGCTTAAGTCATAGGTCGGCATTACCAGAAAACCTATGAGGGCGTTGAGCTTATCTTGAGGTATAGATAATTGAGAGATTGCAAACGGGATGCAATATACCGAAATGAAAAGCTATACCGCCAACTCTATATCAATCGTGGCTACGCAGACAGCGTGGCACTAAGCTTAAGGGGGGAATAGTTAGCTATGCAGAGCGTACAGGGCGCCCGGCAGAAACTTGGCATGGCCATCCAAGTATACGGCGTTGGTGCCCGCATTGTGCGCGAATTCGTAATTGGTTAGGTCGCCGCCCGGAGTATCGGGGAATCCATTGTCGGTCATCAATAGCTGATTGGACGGATTGGAGCAAACGGTGTCGACAGGGTGGCCTATCTGAGGGGGGCAATTAGGATCTTGGAAGTCGGGGGCGTCCATCCAGGTGCTCCACTGAACAGCATAACTGTAGCTGATCTCCCCAGCGGTAGCTCGAGCCGAGGTGCCAAAAGGCTCGGTCCCTAAATCTTGCCATACATCTTTGGGGCAGAACCATATCTGATAGTTGTTCATGTAGGGATGAAGCGCGTCTACTAAGTAGGCGATGCTGGCCTGGCACTGGAGTGTACCGTCTGGTGCACCGGGCCAGCTCTTCCACGAATAGGTCCAATTCCAATATCCATCAGCCTGTGCAAAGCCATCATTATATAGGTCCTGGGGTGGTAATAGGCCATTCCAATCACTGGCGTACATTTGGAAGGCAAGACCAATTTGTTTGAGGTTAGAGAGGCACGTGGTTTGGTTGGCCTTATCCTTAGCTCGTGCGAACACGGGGAAAAGTATCGCCGCCAGGATGGCAATAATGGCAATGACGACGAGCAACTCAATCAAAGTAAAACCTGCAGACGCAACAAGTTATACCCATTCCCTGCGTATATTACACCTCACCATAATTATTGAAGTGGTGCAAACAGCTAAGACCGCGGCGAAGTCCCAGGGCAACATGCCTGACAATGGGCAAAGTGTTTATAAAAAGACCGAGCAGGAATGCCCGGTCTTTGGTGTAGCAAGGGGGAAGCAGAAAGCAGGCTCAAGTAGAGCGACGGCGGCGCACAAAACCCGCTACTCCAATCAAGCTCAGGCCCAACAAGGTCATAGTAGCCGGTTCGGGGGTAATGGCTACCCAATGGCCAGACTCCTGACCAGTAGGGCTAAAGCCTCCCAGTGTTTCCGCCGAAGGCGCGCCTGCATAGGTGGGCGGATTATATAGCAAAGGACCCGGATGGTTGGCCAGGTCCATTACGTGGACTCCGTCGGGCTTGTAGAGGGCGTCCTCATATGAGAAGACTACTTGAGCATCATAAACAGGAGTTGTTTGTGTCCACTCCAGATACTTCAGATTAATTCCGCTCCAGGCGTAGGTACCCAAACTGCTTGGAGAACTCCAATACGCAGAGTCGTCAGTAATGTTAGCCAAGTAGTTTATGGACATATTGGGGTCCAGATAGACACGAAAGGTGTTGGCGTTAACGTCATCGAAATCTACGGTGTACTCCCAGGTCTTGGTAGCGGGTTTGTATTGCGAGGTTATCGTGTCGGCTGCTGCTACCGTTGCTACTAATGCCAATACACCAATCAGGACAACAACTTTTGAGGACATATATGTCCCCCCCCCTTAAAGCTGTGACTAAAGCTATAAACAAACAGCCCTTACTAACTCATTATGATAGCAAGTATTCACCCTACGTTTATAATTATACCAGATATGCAAATCTTTGTCAAGCTCCTGATAGAAAATATTTACATCTACTGGTTAGGGGGCCCTGTTTCTCCGCCTGGCCACGGAGTGGACGGGTAATGATATGTAAGGAGAGGTATGTGTGCCTATATTTGCCGAGCCGCTCCGGGACAAAGAAGCAGCCGGGATTGAGGCAATTCAAAATAACCCTGACAACCTACTGGAGAGGGCCCAACACGAGGACCATAGCCGCCTCACGAGGACGCGAGCAGCAGGCTTGCAATTGTGACGGCAAGGAGGTATAATGTAGTAGCGAGCAAATAATATATTATTATTACAAGTTGGACCACCAGCGGCACGGAGTGGACAGGTAATGATATGTAAGGAGAGGTATGTGTGCCAATAACCACCGGACAGATTACCATTGAAAGCTTCCGCCATATATTTGCCGAGCTGCTCCGGGACAAAGAAGCAGCCGGGATTATTGAGGCAATTCAAAATAACCCTGACAACCTACTGGAGAGGGCCCAGCACTATGGGGTCCACTATAAGAATGGTAGTTGGGGGTGGGGCTCAAATATCTGGCACCGTAGTGAGGCGAATACAGAGGTAGTGGCCAGTGAACACGAGCTTAAAGGGCACCACCGGCAGCTTATGCTGCGCGTGTTGGAACATATCCAGGGCCGACCGCTGATTCAAGTTGATGCCAACCAGGGCAGCCCCGAGTGCCCCGCCCAGATGCACTGCCGGTTATATTGCGATCCCCAATACCCTGACATCGCCTACCGCTGGCGGCAGTTGTGCTTTCCTGCTGACCCCAGCCAGGACCCTGATGCTGTCCTGTTTTTCATCCCTCAGTACCTGGGGAACCCGTCCATACCGGACCGGCCGGGCCAGATGCTACAGGTGATTCGCTTCCCCAATCATAATTACACCATCTGCACGGCGACCTCGTACCAGGGCGAAGTCAAAAAGGCTTTCCTATCCCACTGGATACTCCATTGCTATAAGCACGGGGGCACTGGGGAGCATGCTGCCCTCAGAGAGTTTACAGTCAAAACGGTACGAGGAGATGAAAAGCGAGTAGTAATGGGCGTGTGGGGGCTGACCGGCAGCGGCAAATCTAGCCACGGCCTGTACGTATTTAACGAAGAGACCATTCCGGTATTTAAGGACAGATTCGGGATAGATTTATCCGGTATTGTCTACAACCAAGCCATCAAGAATGATGACGTCACCGGCTGGTTTAAGGATAGGGTATATGGAGCCGAGCGGGGGGCGTGGACGAAGACAGAAGGGGTAGGCCGCCATCAACAGGCCATTTATCGGGCCGGGATGAGTGCTACTGCGCTACATGAGAATACTGAATGGGATGAAGCCGGACAGGTCAGCTTTGCCGGTGAGCGGTTCCAATACCACGGGCGACTTAACCAAAATGCCCGCAGCGTCCTCAGGCTTGAAGACACGGGCTACTTTGATGGCAGTGTTGATTCCACTGGGCCTCCCACCACTATGGTATTCATTAGCCCGGGCTATACAAGTGATTATGCGTGGCTTAAACTCAACGATATTAACTTCGCGGCTAAAGTGCTCGCCGATGGCCGGACAGTCGGCCATCCCGCTCAGAGCCAGGAAGGCGCCGGCGAGACAAAGTATTCTAGCCGATATTGCTTACCGGGGTCGGCAATGCGCACCATGTCACACGGCTACGAGATTTTATGCGCAAACGCGCTGAAGCCGGCGATCCCATTGAGGTCTATCAAATAAATACAACCGGCAAGATTGGGGCCAAGTATGAATGGGACACAGTAGTGCTTAATGGCCAGGAATACGCAGTCCCGCGGGCTGTTTTTAAGATAAAGCACAGTAAGAAGCAGCCCGTGGGTGGCACTGATCCAGCTATTGAAGAGACGGAACTATTCCTGGTGTACGCGCCCCATCCGGTGTGGGGTGAGAAGGTGCTGGTGCCTACTCGGGTGGAAGGAATCAGCCAGGAACGGTTGGCACAGCTTAACCCGTATACGTATCGGACCAATGAGGAGATGGAAGCATTACTGCAGGCGCAAGTAGCCCTGAGTAAGTACTATCTCCGCCAGCAGTGTCCGGGGCTGGATCGCGACATCTATTATGCCATGGATTTTTGATCACTACTGCCTCGTTGATCATAAGTAGCTACCACTGCAGCATCGCCGCCATCCGCCGGTCAGTGATTTCCTACTCGGGCTTAGAATTGGCCCAACAGGTAATAGCAGAAGCTGTGGAGGCCAGGCTACAGCGTTGGCTGCAAAGCCCGATCAACTGTTGCTGCTGAGCGAAAGCGTAGACCAGCACAGCAAGACGCCCTCTGCGAAAGTATGGCAATTACAATAAACAGTAAACAGATACAACAGGACGTGAGGGCAATTAATGTTGCCGGTAGTGAACTATAAAATAGGCGAACGCACACTGCGAGTCGGTATGATTGGGCTGGTGGTGGCAATTCTGCCAATCATATTGCCAAGTCATGTCCTACGGGCCGGCGAGGAACAGGTAGGGGGTGGCTCCTCTCCCCCATTGGGCACATCGATAGCATGTATTGACCACCTGCCGCAGGACCCATTTCAGCGGTGCGCCTACAAGGCTGTTATAAAACAAGAATTTGGTGCTCTGCAGCCCTGGCAACATTATGCGTATACCCAGGGGCTTCAGCAAGGGATAACCGTGGACGGAAAAGCGTGGCTAACCGTGTATGGGCCCTGGGAAGGCCGTCAGGGGCGAATCACGGCCTCAGGGGCTCAATGCTCCCCCCGCGTAGCTGCTGCTAATGGTGTCCGGATGGGCTGGTTTATTTGGTTGCAGTCTACGCCCAATGGAGGCGCTGAAATCCGCCAGGTACTTGATTGTGGAGCAAAGAGAAATGACGCGATTGCTCGTGCTAAAGGCGCCAACCTCTGGGCAGACCTCTGGCATCCACGCCGATCCAGGTGGACTGCCATAGCCAATTATGCTGTTATTGGGCCGATCGGATGAGTGTGTGAGACCCAGCCGTTTGAGGCTATATCACACTATGATCGATTGGCTTTCTCCTTTACTATCGCCCCATGTGTCACTACACATAGACTCCTTGCCCGGCCCGTAATGCTATGGCTATCCGAGACAGACAGCGGCAGCCGTAGCAGCGGACAGGCCACGCCGATCTCCAGACTGGCTTGCTCTCTATCTCGCCCCGGACGCTAAGCACTATGCCCCAAGGCTCGCGGCGCAGCCAGACGGTTTTACGGTATAACCGTTGTACAGCATTGCCGTGTCACTGTGGGGTGCTTACTACTATGCCTTGAATCTCCAAGTAGTTGCCATCAAGCGCTGCTACAAACTCCCAGGTCTGCTACGCGCTAATAGTGTGTCGGTTTTGCCGCAACAAGGTTGTGATGCATAACGGTATAACGGTAAAACGGGAGTAAGGGTTGACATCTTTGAGGAATTGCGGTATAAGAGTAAAGGAGTATAGGTAAGATGTATATTGTGAGAATGATGTAATGGCTCGTACTATTGCCGTGTCCAATCAAAAAGGTGGGGTAGGCAAGACGACGACGGTGGCCAATCTGGGAGCGGCGCTATCCGAGATGGGGCAGCGAGTGCTGGTAGTAGGCCTGGACTCACGGGGAGATTTGGGGGTCCACTTTGGGGTGAGCGGGGCGGAGGTGGATGCGACAGTGTATGAAGGGATGTTCGCGGAGGAAGTCGGGTTTGAGGAAGTTATTATACATATTGAGGAAGCGAGGGTAGATCTAGCCCCAGCGACAAGGGAATTGGCCGGAGCTGAGTTGATATTGGGAGATATGGCAGTTGTCGAGCGGAGAGAGGTCGTGGCAGAGGCACTGGCGCCCGTGCAGGATAGATACGATTTCATAATACTTGATACTGCTCCTGGGCTACACCTGCTATTGGTCGCGGCGCTAGCGGCAGCCAGAGAGGTAATTATACCGCAGCAGGCCTCGTATTTGGCGCTTCACGGATTGCGCGAGATCACTGAGAGTATTCAGCAACTGCGGCGAATGGGGCCGAGGTTAAGCATATGCGGGATTTTGCTCACCATGCAAGACCGACGGACCGTACACCACCGGCAGGTAATCCACATGGTACGGGAAGGGTTTGGTGAACTGGTCTTTAATACAGTCGTTCCCGCCACTATCAGATTCCAAGAAGCCCCAGCCAATGGCCAGCCCATTACCCAATATGCGCCCAACTCCGAAGCTGCCCAGGTGTATCGGCAGATCGCAAGGGAGGTAATGGAACGTGCCCCGCAAACCTAAGCTACCGAGTGCCGCCGACTTTTTCATTGGTGGTGATTCTGTAAAACAGCAAGGCGGTAAAACCGTAAAGCGGCAAAAAGTCCAAGCCTTTGAAGAACCAGAGGCCAACGCCAAAGCGGTCCAGGGCAGTCCGCCGCGAACCGTTAACTCCGGGTTTACCGAAAAGGTAACATTTTATCTACCACCTAATTTGCTAAAGACGCTGGAACTCAGCAGGGTGCAGATACTGTTGGACCACAACCTGAAGGCTAACCGGTCACAGATAGTACAAGTAATATTGGAGGAGATGATCCAGAACACCGACCGCATTGCCTCCCTGTTGGAGGAGTATGCCGAAAAATAGAAGAGGCGGGTTGGTTGAGGTGGGGGAGAGGCGACGAGTGATAGACGAGAATTGGCTGTAAATGTAACTGAGATGGGGAAAAGGGCAATATCAGAACTCTTCGCGCTCGGACGCCTCAAGTAAGTCGCTTATGTATTCTTCCAGGACGATTTGATAAGCAACGCTGTCAGTATGGGCCGCCAGGGCCGGGTTGTCTTGTTGAAGTTGCAGCTGGGCGGCTGCTTCTAACTGGGCACGGTCGGTGGGGGAGAGGCTTTCCAGGGACTCACGCAAAGCTTTCCTTTCGGCAAGGCGATCAGCAATCTGTTGCTGCCGACGGTATTGGCGCTGGCGCTCAGCTTCAGCCGCTTGGTGAGCTTTCTGCGCCTCGGCCTGAGCCTTCAGGTAACTGGCTGGCGGCGCCCAATCATTGCGGATGGCTTCCACCAGCATTGCCGGAGGGTTGTGAGAATCGCGGTAGGGCAGATATGCCAACTGAGTCTGTACCTGGGGACCGTATTCGGCTACCAACCGCCTTGCTACCGATGCAGTCACGCCGACCTTAAGTAGCTGAGCGACCAGTTTATTACCCTGAGGTTGTTGGGACGCGGCAGATGCTGCCAGGTGGTGCTTATCTGTGAACCAGTACAGTACCTGCTCACTGGCCTCTCGTCCGGGGCGATAATACCTAAATCCCTCCAAAAAACCACTATCAATTAGCTCTTCATGCGCGCGAGCCAGTTGCTGCTTTATATGGCTGGGATAGTAATTACGGCTCATACCCAGTTTCTCAAAGCCCAGCTTACGCAACTCAATACGGAAAGCAGTCTTGCCGTCCAGCCGCTTCTTGTCTAAGTACCGAAATAGACGCCGAGCGACTGCGCTTCGTAACCCAAAATAGAAGCCAGTGTCCAATTGTTTCAAGTTGCCAGCCTGGAACGATTTGAATACAACCTGGTTCCAGGCGATATAGCTCAACGGCTGGCGACGGGCCTGACCCTGGGCCTTGCGTCCTACTGGTTCATTGTACAAGGCATAATCGTCAATTATGTGGAAGCCTACGTCAACATATTGCTGTTTAGTCTTGTCCCAGAAAGCTTGCTTGGCGGTTATGGTAACTCCTAATAGTCTATTTAAGCAGCCTTTTAGGCGCGCATAGCTACCGCCTTTGTCCGGCCAGCCCAGTCGCTTGATTAGTTCGTAGCGCGTAGTATGGATTGTGCGGTTCTCAAAACCCTGCTCCCGCGTTATCTCCATTAGGGCCACATAGACCTGCTCGTCGCTGGCGATGGGTAGACCAAACTCCTCGCTGCCAGTAAGAATCCAGGTTCGCTCAATGGTCTGGCCACCTTTCCCTTTTATTACATCGGAGAACTCAATTGTGTCTACCCCTTCCGGCTGCCGATCAGCCAGTAGGGCAAAGGGAAATTCGGCCAGGTTCAACTCATCGCCACCCAGCCGCAGAGGCTCCAGAGGAACTTGCTCCGGGCCATCCGCCGAATTCTGCCACTCAAGTTGCAGACTATCGGTGGTCATTATAGGGTTGCGCCTAATTACTGTTTCACCAAGCCCTTTTACTAATTCCTCGCCCCACCCTCACCAACCTTCCCTTCCTGGCGAGAGCAGTTTATATGCCTGACCACTCGCTTAGTATACCTGTTTCCCCACCATACTGCCTTTTCCCTCCCCGCCTCGCTCAGTCTCTGTAGCGGATATCACCACCTCGCCAACGGAGGAGGGAACTTTATTCACACCAGGAAAGTCAAAGCTGGTACTGGCTCACATAGGCAAGGCTATGCACAATCAATATAGCATATAGCCCATTGTCTTTATAGGAGAAGATGCTTTATTGTCTGTCAGTGATAGCAGTATCATTACAGCCCGCACCTGCAGATCCCTTCAGTGTTGAGGAGAAAACTATGGTCCCAACAAATAACAGTACTTTCCGCATTGAATATATGATAGTCATGATAGTCATAGTATCACTGGCGGCAGTATTCGCCAGTGGATGTGGGGGAGGCGACAACGGTGTGGCTATATCACCGACGGCGCCTGTTGGCCCCATGCGCCACACACATCCCCGACAAGCCATCCCCCGGACGCCAACTTTTAATGTGGTCAAGCCGATGAGTGCATCATACTTGGGGGATATGGATGGTGATGGTGATGCCAGCGTAGGCGATGCTATTAAAATACTGCGATTTGTGGTGGGGCTGGATCAACCCACCTCTACCCAGGCGTGGCTGGCCGATACCAACGGTAGCGGGAACATTGATGTTGGTGATGCCATAACTGTGTTGCGGGCAGTTGTACACTTGGAACAATGGCCGCTGCCCTGGCCCAATGGCGGTGGTCCGCCGCCACCACCATTCTAAGTTTTAGCAGAAACTACTTGACACAACAACGAACATCAACTATACTCTAACAGTAAAGTATATGAAATATCTGTAACCAGTACAATTAAGGAGGGAGTAGTAATGCATAAATATCTATGGGCAATACCACTGTTGGCTGTGGCGCTCATTGTTGCTGGCTGCCACGGCGAAGGAGCGCGAGTGACGGTCACTATCACCGCACCGGCTGCCGGAGCTGAGATAGACCAGGGTACAGCCGCAACCATTACGGTACAAGTTACCAGTGCCACTGGGGTTGACAAAGTGGAGTTTGCCGTAGACGGGACGCTTCTGGGCACCGACACCACCGAGCCGTATAGTTACTCCTGGGACACTACCGGCGCATCGCTTGGTACCCATACCATTACTGTTACGGTCTATGACCAATCTACCCCTGTCCAGACGGCTACGGCCACTCGTGATGTGACCATCAAGCAACCGCCAACTGCGCCGCCCACGGTAGAGATAACCAAGCCAAACGATGGAGATATAGTAAGTGGTGATTTTGATATTGACGTTACCGCCACCCCGGTGGAGCCCGGGGCGACGATCGACCACATTGACATAACCTCCGGTACTACCAAAAAGACTATCCCTGGCGCTTCGGGGACGGTTAGTTTTAACGTCAGCGAGCTGTCGGCTACTAGCGTTTCCTCAGCTGCTGCGCCTGCTCAGGCGTGGACCGTATCGGTAGCAAATGCTACTGTGGCGCTCACCGCCCATACTATTACGGCAACGGCTGTTGATAGTTTTGGAGCAACGGGGAGCGATAGTATAACAGTCAATACGAGCGGGACAGCAACGGTCTCGGTCAACCTGTCCGACACCTCAGGCGTAGCTGGCTTTGCCATGACCATCAACTACGATGCATCAGACTTAGAGGTAGTCGGCGGCGATGCTGGGGTCAAACTTGGTGAGTCGCCAGCCGGTGCCGCTGCTGCTCCGATGCTGATGGTGAATACCGCGACTCCAGGTGTTATCACCGCAGCCGTAGCCGGTACAAAGGTGTTTGATAGTACTAAAACCCAGATACTTACTATCGAATTCCGGGCCATCGGTGCGGCAGGAGCTACTACCGTCTCCATTGACGATACCGCTCAAGCGGCTACTGCGCTGGATTTCCGTGATGAGTTTGGAGCGGCGATCACCCCGTTGCCTACCACACAGGATGGCACGGTAACCATCCAATAGTGCTCAAGCGCGAGGGGCCGACCTGTACAGGTCGGCCCCTTTTTTGTTCCAGCACATCACTGACATAGTGGCTAAGTCAGTTGTCTATGCTTACTAGTATGCAGCAATCTATTTATTGCTGCGCAAGGCGAGCCCACGGATGAAGAAAACTACATCCGCACGAGTCTCTTTACTAATTACGGGGGTTATAGTAGGTCTGGTGGCGGGTTGT
Organism: Candidatus Zipacnadia bacterium; assembly: GCA_029821215.1. Taxonomy (GTDB): domain Bacteria; phylum Armatimonadota; class Zipacnadia; order Zipacnadales; family Zipacnadaceae; genus JALGTV01. The sequence goes on from JALGTV010000006.1 coordinate 17,659, forward strand.
GGGGGTGGTGGCGGTCCGTCTGCACCGGCAATAAGTGGCGATGTGGGGGCAGGCAGCGGACAGATATTGGTGCGCGGCGGCACGGTGCAGCTATTAGACGCTTCGGGTGCTGCGACTGGCCACGAGTTGACCATACCTGATGTCTCCGGGTATGCTGGCGAGACTATTCATGTGTTGGTAAACCTGGATGACGTGGGAGGAGTCGCTGGCTTTAGTGCCGAGTTGACCTTTAGTCCCACGGTGCTTGAGACTACGAAAGGAGACGTACAAACAAGCCCTGACGTTCTGGGAACGCGAGTGATTAACGTTGACACTCCAGGGTTGGTGGCTGTAGCGGTGGCTGGTACCCAACCGGCGAGTAGTGGGGCTACCACACTCTTAGATATTGCTTTTACGATAAAGCCGGGCACCGTTTGGGGTACAACCAACTTAGGGATCAACGCCGAGCTATATGATGCTGAAGCCCATCTAATCGCTATGGCGTCTGCCGGTGGGGAAGTATCCATCCAGATGGGATTGCTGGGTGATATAGACGGGGACGGGAAAGCTACTCCGGGAGACGCGATACACATCCTGCGTATGATGGTGGGTCTGGAAGAGCCGACGGCGTTGGCTGATGTTGACCAGATAGAGGGGGTAACTATTGGTGATGTTATTAAGGTACTGCGCTGTGTGGTGGCGTTAGACCCGTGGCCAATTGGCACCCTGGGTAACCGGCGACCCACAGAGATAGTCAGCACGACTCCCACCGACGGAGCCATTGGTGTGGACTGCTCAGTGCCAATAATCATCGTCTTCAGTACCGAGGTAAAGTCCACCAGCCTTACTTATACCGTTAGCCCCTCTGCGGACTTTACTCCTACCTGGAACGCACCTGACAATGATACAGTACAGCTTGACCCGGTTACGGATCTGGCGCCAGGGACGGCATATACTATATCAGACATTGGCGTGACCCCCGCTGATACCCTCTACTATGAGGCACTTAGCGGTGGCCAGTTTAGCTTTACTACTCTCTCTGCCACCCAACCGCCCACGGTGCAAATAACCAGCCCGATAGACGGGGCTACGGTTAGCGGCAGTTTTGACGTTGACGTTACCGCTACCGCTCAGGAACCCGGCACGACTATTACCAAGATTGATGTGACCGCCGATAGTACCACCAAGACTATCTACGGTGACTCAGGCACGGTAACCTTCGACGTCAGTGAGCTGTCAACTTCCAGGGTCAAGGCAAGTGCCGCACCCTCTCAGGCCTGGACTGTATCCGTGGCGAATGCCACTGTGAGCCTTAGTCCGCATACCATTACGGCAGTGGCTACCGACAGTTTAGGAGTAACGGGGACCGATAGCATAACAGTCAATACCAGCGGGACGGCAACGGTTTCGGTGAACCTGTCCGATACCTCAGGCGTAGCCGGCTTTCAGATGACCATCAACTACGATCCCTCCGTCTTGGAAGTAGTTGGCGGCGACGCCGGGGTCCAACTTGGTGAATCGCCCGCGGTAGCCGGTCCTATGCTAATGGTGAATACAGCAACTGCAGGGGTTATCACGGTAGCCGTTGCCGGTGTACAGGAATTCGATACTACTAAGCAGGAGATTCTACTCATCGAATTCCAGGCCATCGGTGCGGCCGGAGTTACTAACGTATCTATTGATGATACTGCTCAAGCGCCTACGCCACTAAAAATTTCCGATACAACTGGTGCCGCCATTACGCCTGTTCCGACAGCCGTGGATGGAACAGTCACCATTCAGTAGATGAAGGCGCGCAACTGGGCAAGTAAAAAGGGGCTGACCTTAAAAGGTCGGCCCCTTTGCTTTGTCTAAGCACTTCCTAACAACTTACGGGAATGGGGGAGAGGTCCAGGATGGATAGTCATTGTTGATTTCTATTTCAATATCATCATAAACAATCTCCAGATACTCGTAATCGGCGTCCCAGAGACTCTTCATGTCCTGCGCATCGGGAAAAACCCCGTTCATGGTAGGATCGGGCCAGTCACTGTAAGCGATTTTGTAGTGTTCGTTAACCCTGTCGGCGATAGTGACCGTCGGCAGCAGGTCCTTGACATCATTGACAGGATTGCTCCAGATGCCCCCTAAGTTAAGAGTAATGGTGTCAGTGTCGTCTCCTGACCAAACGCCGGTATTCCAGTCATAATGAGCATACTTCACACTCATTGCCAGTGGACCGCTAAACAGATCCAATGTGTTCTGGGTCATATCGCGGAGATCAGAGACTGACTCTCCCTCCAGCAGCTTATTTATCACCTCATCGGCGTCGCCAATAATACGGTTATCTAAGGCATCCAATACCCGTTGTAGAGCATTCTGAATATCACTACCTGCGTCATTCATATATCCGGCATTCTTCAGGGTTAAGAACGGATCAGCCGGGGCATACTCGGCCACAGTTAATATATCGTCGCCATTGGTGTCCCGCTCCCACAGATCCAGCTCCCAGTCATAACTGCCTGCATCCAGATTATAAGCCACCAGTTGCAGCATCATAGCCCGCACCAGTTGCAGTCCGGCCACCAACAAATCTATATCGGCCGGGTATATCTTTGTGGTTTCTCCGTCATCGGGATCTACGTAAGTAATTAATAGGGCGGTCGGAGCTACCGCCGCCAGCACATCCAGACGGGTGATAGCATTATCTAACACCGGGAGGATATGGTCTTCAATAGCCCGCTGAACATCTTCGGTCGTTAAGTAGCTGTCTGGTATTTGGCCCTGCGGATGCACCGTATCTCTCTGCTTCATCCCGGGCCTAAATAAAGCAATATCTACTGCCTTATTGATTGTTCGCGAGGCTTTATACTTTCCAGAAAGAGCCAGCGCGCTTACTGATTGAGTATCTACATCAGGAAATATACTGTAGCCGAGGGTATCGGCTGCGTTTTCCGCTCCGGTGCTTAATAGAGCTAACGACAGGCCTAACTGGCCAGCCGAGGAATCAGGATTTGTCTGCACCAGATTAGTGAAATCAGTCAGCATATCATCTAACTCCGGCGTATCCTCAGGCAAAGCTCTCTCCCAGGTCTCCAACAGGCTGACTGCCGTATCCCCCGGCCCTTCGCGGGTAGGTGAGGTAGGCGGCGGAGCCGCTATCGCGGTACTAATGTCTACTGCCCCACCACCACCGTAATATCCTATCGGCCATGCATCTAATCCTACTGTGCAGCGTAATACTTTGATAGCATCTCCGACATCAGTGCTCCCGCTGCGGTTAGCGTCAGCTATCACCTTGTCGGCATCCAGGCCCACCACGATACGCAGTATCTTTATCGCGTCACCCACACTGGCCTGCCGATCTGTGTCCATATCGCCCCACAGATCTCCACGTTCCTGAGCAGGGCGCGTCGTTGCTATACTTGACCTCTCAGCCGATGATGGTAAATGTTGGGTGTGAGTGGGGCCATAGCTACCACACCCCGCTGTCACCATAACAACTGCCAATACCGCACTAATCAATAACAGATGATAACGCATACCAGTCTCACCTCGTCTGCATTCTATGTCTCTTGCGGCTCTTAGGTCAATATTCCCTGCCTCCGTAACCCCAAACTCCTTCTGCGGGCGATATATTTTATGGATAACCGTGCATTGCGCAAATCGGCATCGGCATCATATTTCTATCTGTTCTATCGCTCGATCACTATTTGGTGGAATATGCGTAGTTAAGTTATAATACATAGTGCCCAGCGCCGGGCAGTTAGAAAAATTACTACTCGGGCCCAGAAGCATTAAACGCCAGTGGCTCAGAGTAAATGTTGTTTTATACATCGGAGGATAGATTGTGGCCTATCCCAATATTCTGCTGGTTGTAATTGACTCGGCTCGTGCAGACCGCTTCTCTTGCTACGGCTATGAGGAGCCCACTACCCCCAATATGGATCAGATCGCTGCCGAGGGTGTCCGCTTTGACGAAGCCTATAGCGAATCATCATGGACGTTACCTCAGGCATTTACTCTACTCACCGGGCTAGCCCCCAGGGAGCATCGGGGGGAAGTCCACCGTAAACTGCCCGCCCAGATGCCCACACTGCCGGAAGCACTCAAGCGCCAAGGCTATGATACCTTTGCCGCCTCGGGCAATACTTTCTTAGGCCCCCGATGTGGTCTGCACCGTGGCTTTGATCAGTTCTTTATGCCCCTTCACGTCTCCCGCTTGGCCAGACCATTTATCAAACATATCGCCCAACGGTTAGGCTGGAGTGATGAAGGCGGTCAGGTCCTCACCACCCATTTCGTTCGTGAATTGCCTCACCTAAAAGCTCCTTGGTTTGCGCTTATCTGGTATAACGACGTCCATCACCCCTACATCGCCAAAAAACCATACATGACCAAATTCTGCCATCAGCCCTTATCTTTACTCCAGCGCCTATCCCTGTTGCGTCGCCTGCGGCGGGCGACTAACTTTGTAGTGACTGCTACCGAGGAAGACCTGGACTATGTCAATGCCCTGTACAACGGCGGCCTGGCGTATGTAGATATGTTAGTTGGTCAGCTTCGTCAGGCATTAGAACAGCTTAAAGAATGGGATGACACAGTTGTCATTATTACTGCTGACCATGGCGAAATGCTGGGCGAGCGGCGGCTGATGGGACACGGAGTAGCAGGGGATATGTATCGGCCGCTATTGCACATTCCTTTAATAATCCGGTTCCCGGGGTTAGTAACCCCGGGAACCTGCACTTCGGCCCTGGTGCAGTTATCCGATATCACCTGGAGTATAGCTTCCCTCGCTGGAGTCTCCAACCTGCTGTCGCCCACTGGGGCTGAGTATGCTGACCTGTTGGCATCAGCCAATGAACAAGGTCGGCCTTGGACCCTTTCCGAACGGGATCCATTAAACCAGCGGCGCTTAGCCCACGCTCAACGCCGCAACCCCTTGTTTAATTTTCAGCCCCATATGTGCCACATGACCGCCGTTGTGCAAGACGGCTGGCGGCTTATATACCGGGGTAATGGACGCCATGAGCTTTACAATATCAGCGAAGATCCCGACGAGCAAAATGATCTCTTCGCAACTTCGCCTCAGCCGGCTGCCGCCCTTATGCAAATTGTTCAGCAATGGCAGCAGCAGGCTATGCCTCATCCTGCTACCAAAGGTGTCCAACCAACCATTGATCCCCGCGTTGAGAAACGCTTGCATGACCTGGGCTACTTCTAAGACTGCTTCTTTCCGCTTCCCAATAATGCAATAACTGTGCCATCTATAGAGATTGACAGGGGAAATAGGCACTCATCATTATTATAGCGGTTGACGACAGATTAACCCTTCATAGTTTATAACGCCGCGCATAGTACTACTGGTAACGCCCAACCGCTATCTATGGGTTAGGTTGACTATCCTTTTCTGTCATAAGCTCACTACTATGTTCATGGATTATTGGGAGAACTGCGAGATGAAATTATCAGAAGGCCCTGCCAGCAACGAGCCACCGGAATCGAAGGGGATATGTGGTTAATATGACACGATTTAACATAAGATAACTTATACGAAGACCAGCCGCTATCTCACCTCTTCTGGTATTATGCCTCTCCTATCCCTGATATGAGCCACGCCTGTCTCTCTTCCCGATTCTTATATCCCTACTGCTCCTCAAATGAAGAGAATCCTGACGGCAGAAAGTGGCGGATGTACTGTGCTCGGGCAAACCGGTCAGTCATTCCCGCAACATAGTCACATACCACTCGCGCCCGCTCTTGTGAATTGGAAGGTGCCTGGATTGCAATTTCCTCAAAGGCGGCCTCCTCTTCCATATAGAGCCTAAACAGCTCTTGAATTATTCCGCTTACTTTTGCTGCTTCTGCTTGTAGCTGCGGAGCCTCATACACTTTTTCGAGCAGAAAATCCTTCTGCACATCCATAGCCTCAACGATTTCTGCACTCATATTAAGCCGCGGGCTCTCCCGGCTATTCTCAATGACATCACATACCATTGTCCCCACCCGCTTACTGTGAGTCGCGCCCAGAATACCTATAACAATAGAGGGTATCTGTTCCGGGCACAAAATCCCCGCCCGCAGACCGTCATCCAGATCATGGTTAATATAGGCAATCCGGTCAGATACGCGAACCACCATAGCCTCCAGTGTTGGCGCTTGCAGGGTAGCAAAGTCCTCTTTGATATCCCCCATCCCTTTGCTATGGAATATTATCCCCTCCCGAGTCTCTTGACTAAGATTAAGACCTTTGCCCTCCCTTTCCAGTACGTCTACCACCCGCAGGCTGTGTTCATGATGGGCAAAGTGTGCCTCGGGGTCATAGTGGCGGTATACTTCATCCAAACTACTTTCACCGGCGTGCCCAAATGGCGTGTGTCCTACATCATGCGCTAAGGCAATAGCCTCGGTCAGATCTTCATTCAAGCGGAGGGCTTTGGCGATAGTACGAGCGATCTGGGAGACCTCAAGGGTGTGCGAGAGCCGGGTGCGCAGGTGGTCTTCACGAGCGGCGATAAATACCTGCGTCTTTTGGGATAGACGGCGAAAAGCTCGACACAGATGAATAATTCGGTCGCGGTCGCGCTGAAATATCGTTCGTACTGGGCATGGCTCTTCACGCTCACGGCGCCCGGCTGATTCGACGCTGAGAGTCGCGTATGAGCTTAGATATTCTCGTTCCCGTTGCTCTATCTGCTCACGAATGGTCATAGTTGAGTAATCATTATACCATAATACCCGTGCGCCCGACGCTACTGTCAAACAATAAGAAGGCCATTTGGACAAAGGAGCGAATATAATTTATAATGCAATCGTATTGAGTACCGCAGATAGGAAGGAAAATAGATAAGATATGCGCTTTCGCTATAGACTGTTAATGGCCCTATTGGTAGCCTTTACAACTGCTTGGGCTCACGCCCAGCCAACCCCACAGGAGAAGCCCTCGCCGGCCCCTCAACAGGAAGTTCCTCCGCCTAGCGATCCCCAGGTCTCTCTGACACACAAAGGACGCACCCTTAACCAATGGATTGAGGAACTATCGCAAGAAGATCCTTACCGCTATGAGGCAGCCATTGAAGCCCTGGAACAGATCGGCGAACCGGCGGTTCCTGCTGTTGTTGACGCCCTGCAGAGCCGGGATGTCCGAGTGCGCCGCGGCGCCGCGCAGGTCCTGGGCAAGATGGGCGCTGTAACGCCGGACGTTATCCCTGCGCTTCAAACAGCACTAACCGACGCAGATGCCCAAGTACAAGCCAATGCGACGAGGGCACTGACAATAATAGGCATCAGACCCCAGGTATCTGCTGAAGAGGAATTCCGGCCTCGCAGCGAGCAACTGCGCCAGTTATGGCAGTTACCTGAGGAAAGGCAACTATCTAATTTGCCTCGGTTTGGTGAAGAGCTGTTTGTGCAGGCCGGAGTAGAAGCTGCTCAACCGGCACCTAATGTGCCTGTGCCTCCCGGCTATCTGTTAGGCCCTGGTGATGAAATAGACATTCGCTGCTGGGGCGAGGGCATCGAACATCTAAATACTACCGTCATCGTGTCGGCCGAGGGCACTATTTATCTGCCGCTACTGGGAGAGATATCCATTACCGGCAAAAGCCTTTCTACTATCCGCAGCCTCCTCACTCAACAGCTACAAGCTTTCTATGCCAACAGCCAGGTATCAGTAACAGTAGCCACTACCCGGGTAGTAACTGTGTTTGTAACTGGAGATGTGAAGCGCCCTGGCCGCTACGAGTTGGACGGAACGGCCACTGTCCTGACTGCCCTATATGCCGCCGGGGGGCCTACTGGCTCCGGGTCTTTACGAAACATTCGTTGGATCAGCCGCAACCGACCGGTCACTAAAGTTGATTTATATCCCTATCTGCTGCACGGGGAACCACTCAGTGACCAGCCGCTGCGTCCTGGTGATACTATCTTCGTCGGTCCCATTGGCCCTGAGATTGGAATAACGGGCCAGGTACAGCGGCCCGCTCGCTATGAGCTAACTGGACCTATTTCCTGTGCTGAGGCAATCCAGTTATCTGGTGGTTTATCTCCACTGGCTTACACCCAACACATTGAGATATGGAGAGTCGCTGATCACCAGCAGCAAACCGTCCTCAGTGTTAACTTACAGCAACCTTCCTCATCCCCACAGACTAATGGCCCCGACTTTGCCGTCCAGGCCGGTGATGTGATAGTAGTGCCCCAGGTGTTACCTATCCCCGAGAATGCAGCACGCATTAGCGGAGCAGTGCGTCGGCCTGGGATATACCAGGTAGAAGAAGGCATGAAGGTTAGTGATCTTATCCAGCAAGCCCAGGGCTTAGATGAAGGCGCTTACCTAACCCAGGCCGTTATTCGCCGTCTGGATGCCCACCAACAATACCAGTACCTAAGCTTCTCAGTGGAAGATGCTCTGGCCCGATCTCATGCTACCCCCCCCATCCAGCCTTATGACGAAGTTCGCATTTTCTATCGCGAAGAGATTACCCCTTTCACCTATGTTGAAGTCACCGGGCCAGTACAAAATCCTGATCGCTATCAATGGGCCCAGCAAATGACAGTAAGGGACCTAATTGCTGAGGCAGGGGGGGTGACCGAGGAGGCCTACCTGCTGGAGGCCCGCTTGCTACGCCTGGAGCCTGATGGCAATCGCCGCCTCCTGAAAGTCAAGTTAGCTGAGGCCCTCCAAGGTGCTTCTGCCGCCAATCTAACCCTGCAAGCGGGTGATATTCTGGAAATATCCACTCAACAGGAAGCAGTTGCCCCTCGCCAGGTACACATTGATGGGTTCGTCCAACGTCCCGATAGTTATGAATACTACCAGGGCATGAAAGTAAGTGACCTCATTTTCGCCGCCGGTGGCCTCTGCCCCGGTGCGGCTCATACCGCTGAATATACCTCTGGGCGCCAGACCGGCAAGCCTAAGGTGCAGCAGCTCGAGTTGGCTTGGAAGCAAGAAAATCAGGTAACCGCCGAGCCCGACTTGACCCTGAAGCCTGACGATCAAATTACAGTCCTCGGGATGGGGGATTTTCGGTCGCGGGCGGAGGTAGTTACGGTAAGAGGACAAGTAGCCCATCCGGGGGCATATATCCTATGCAGCACCACTGAAGAAAGTGAGACTGTCTACGACCTGCTGCGGCGGGCAGGTCCACTGCTGCCTGACGCAAATCCTGACGGCATTATAGTATACCGGCCCCGCGAAAGAGCTATGCCTGATAGCCAGCGAGAAAATATACAGCAGATTATGAGGATGTACAATCGCGAGCGAACCGAGGCAGTAGTGGCAGAAGACGAATGGCAGCAAACAGTCGCCGGCGAGCAAGCCATTGCCCAAGCTGCCCAAATCCTTACCCGAGAGGGGGCAACAACTGTCGCATTTCCGCCTCGGTACCTCTCACTGGCCCAGTGGATAACTGGTATCCCTGTCCAAGGACAAAAGCTGTTGGCCAGTGAGGGGCACAAAGGAGATGTCCCCTTGCGCGATGGTGACGCTATCCTTGTTCCCCGCCGAAAGTCTACGGTGGCGGTACTGGGGGCCGTTGTGCGGCCTGGCAGTGTACTATTTCAGCCTCGCCAGAAACTGGCTTACTATATAACTCAAGCCGGCGGCCTGACCGAGGACGCAGCCATTAAACGTACAGTGGTCATACGGGCCAACAGTGCCACCTATTTGGCTTCCAACATAAAACAGATCAAAGCAGGTGACATAATCCTCGTTCCATCGGAGTACATGGTACGCACTATACATACTGAGTCCGGATTTGAACGCATACTCAGAGCATTAGGTGCTGTAGTGGGCGCATTTTTGATAGCCGGATAGGGCTGGCAGCTCACAACTTATACTCACCAATACCAAGCACACTGGTCACCTACACTTATGCCCATTGAACGACGCGTTGGAGCCCGCCT
>JALGTV010000188.1 GCA_029821215.1 Candidatus Zipacnadia bacterium
TCATATAGGCGGCGTCCTCAGCATCTACCGGCAGCCGCTGACCCGAACCATCGGGAGCCGGTCGGTCGGGATAAGCAATGGTGGTGGTACAGCAAATAGACTCATAGTCACCGGCCAGCATGTGTATTAGGTCAAGGAGGTGGGAGCCCAGATCATTGATGACTCCGCCGCCGGCCTGTCGGGACAGCTTCCACTTCAAGGGCGCTTCGGGATCAACGTTGCTACTATGCAGGTACACGCCGCGCAGAGCCAGTACCCGACCAACAAAGCCTTCGTTTATTAGCTCGTGCGCTCTTATAGTTGCCGGAAAGAAGCGAGTATGGAAGACCATCTGAGCAGTACCTTCATAAGCGGGCAGCAACTCCTGGACCTCCTGTGCCTCCGTCATATTAACTACCAGGGGTTTGTGGCAGTAAATGTGCTTATTGTGGGCTATGGCCGAGAGCAGCTCTTCTCGGTGCAGGTGATTGGGTGTACAGATGTGCACCACATCAATGTCAGAACTCTCGGTAATCTGGCGGAAGTCCGTGCTGGCCTCCTCAAAACCCAGTAACTGCCGGGTGCGCTCGGCCTTCTCCGTGGTCCGATGACAAATCCTGCGGAGGCGAAACTTGACTGGCACCGGATCGTAGTAAAGATGCAGATTAATATAACCGTGAACGTCGGTGCGGGCCATGAACCCGCCCCCAATCAGGCCCACGTTTACTGTCTTCATTATCGGTATCTCCTTGAGATTCTGTGCACGTGCCGGGATATGCACTAAACACAATCATCAGCTGCGGGCCACAGCCACACGTGTAGCCACCACAGCCCCCATGAATCCGGTAAATGATAGCCCTTCCTAACGAAAAGATAGGCGCCATTCTTGGCGTGGCTATGTAACCATAAAATTTCGTGGTCGGCACATGAATTCCTTGCCCCTACCCTGGTTCTTGATAGTTCGTTGTCTTGCGCAGGAGATAGCGGATGCTGCGGTGAACTATATTAGGTGTTAATACAATTGTGTCCCAATGGGAAAAAGGGATATTATGTCGCTATAACAAGATGTGGCTCCTCACAGGCCAACCCGAACGGGCATGTTGAATGGGATATCATCAACCAGATGTGGTCACCTCAGCTCATGCTATCGCTGCCGCCGGGTTGGACAGCCAGTTTTGCCTATAGTTACCACCCCACAAATTGTGCCGGTGACCTCGCCTGCAACTAAGCGAAGTTCGCCTGAAGAATGGCATTGGACAACATCAGCCGAGAACATCAGACTGTACAGTGGTTGACTATGGGCGCGATTGGGGTAGCAGTCGCGCTGTTGGTCTATGGGGCATTCCTGGGCGCGACACGCGCTCAGCACGATCAAACCGGCCAGAAGGTACGCCGGCTGCATGAGGCCTGCTATGCCGCCGCCTTCGTTTTGCTCAGCTTGCTGCGCCGTCACCTATCTGATACCGAATTGGCCGACGCTCAGGTGGGCACCATCCAGAGAAAGCTTCTCAAGCTGGGAGTACTGGTCAAAGAAGCCTGCCGGCGAGTGGGGCTGCCGTTCGACAAGCTCACGGCCCTGAGCACGCCGAAGGGAGCTTTGCTTGTGGCTGCCCCCCACAGCAGCTGGGGCCGCTGCTGTGGGAGCGCGCCTGTGCGCGGCACCCGGCTAACCGACCGCTGACCCTCACATCAGCCCCCAAAGCCCTGCCCAGGCCTCACTGCCTCTCGAGGGGTGATTTTGACCACGAACCTACCCCCCAAACCACCCCAATCACCCAGCCAACACTCTATCCAGTCCTCCATTGCTTGATGTGACCCCAAATCTTCGCATTAACTGCCTTTGAATGCCATCCTCAGCGGCTTCATGAATTAAGCGGGCTAACCATCATCTGCGGATCGTAGGCCGGCTAGCCGCCGCGGTCAGAGTGGTAATCATCGTAGATCTGGCAAAGATCCAGCTCCCCGACCACATCACCGATAAAATAGGCCAGATGGTTCTCTTCCAGCCAGTCATTGAGGTCAAGCGGCAACAGCAACTGCTGATCCGGACGATAGTCTTTGAACCTTTTCACGATACCCCATCATAACATATTTTAGCTCTGACAAGAAGTTCTCCGACAGGCTGCTATAACGTGGGTAGTACTTGAACTATTATTCTGTAGCAATGGTGATTGGGCTTATGCAAGGCGAGCATAGTACCTAAGCCAGCCTTTTCGGAATGATCTATGAAAACCTAATTCCAGCTGATCATGTGTTACGTAGGCAGGATTTGCTTGGTAACTGACACCACTTCTCACCGTTTGGTGGTTACGATAAGAAAGTAGGGCACATGGATGAAGACTGACCATGTGCCCTGCTTGTGTCCCAGGCGGGAGGCGATGGCCCCGGCCGTCTCCTGCTCGGCGGCGCTCGAGATAGCCAGAAGGTGCCTATGCAACGGTAGCAAATACTCCCATTACTCAAGAAAGCTGCAGTGAGCCGTTGGAAGCTTTCTGCACTTGGACACCTCGTCACAGTTCTGCCTTCCGGTTCAACCTGGCAAGCCAACCCGTTGACCAGGACAACCGGTGCGTCGCGGCGGTAGACGGGCGCTGCGATCTCTACCGCCATCTCCGCTGGCCATGCGAGCTCCATTTGAAAACGGACTCCATCGTCACCCCGTTGCCAGCAAACTTCCACCGGCCCGAGCGGCGTCGGTACGATGCCTCGTGCCCAGCGCAAATCGGCTGGCTGCGGCGCAATCCGTGTTAGAGCGAAGCCAGCCTCAATGGGCTGTACACCCAATACGTGTGCTGGTAAGCTGTAGACTGGCCCGGCACAGAATCCATGGCAAAGGCTCCACATTCGGTCGGGCAACTGCCCAGGCGGAGTCTCGGGATCAAACACCTCCCAGAAAGCAGTTGCTCCGCGTTGAATCATCCCACCCCAATATTCGCGAATACGCTCGACCGCCTCCGTGGGTCTTCCGGCGGCGAAGAGTGCCTCAGTTACATAGTAGTTCATATACCCAGCCCTTACCTGGGGAGCCAGGCCAGGGTCGAGTAGCACCGCGAGCGTTCCTGACTTGCGCCCTTGCGGTACGAGACCACAGTATAGCATCAAGCCATTGGTTATCTGATTGAGCTGCTCCCCGGACTTGGTGCTCTTCTGAATATCCGGAGTTGCTCGGCGGACCGGTTCGCCATTGTCTCCCAGGCAATCTACATAGCCTTGGAGGGCGTTGCTCCAGTACAACTCGTCAACGGCTTCTGCCAGCCGCTCAACACGATGAGTGAGCTCCTCAGCCAGGTCAGCATTCCCCACAGCTAGAGCCATCTTTCTCGCTGCTACCAGAGCATGGTGGTACAAACACTGGACAGCCAGTACCTGTCCGTTCTGGTCAATGCCGGCCAGGTTGTCAACAAAATCAAACCGCTGGTCCGTAGGCAACTGCTGCATCAGCCCGCGCTCATCGTGCCAGGAGTGATACCACCCCAGCAAGTGCTTCAAGTTATCCCACAAGTCCCCAACCAGCGACAGATCACCGCTGTGCTGCCAATATTCGGCCAGGGCAATCAGCCATAAGGCAGGCCATTCAGGGATTATGGATAGCTGGCTGGGGGCAGGACCACACGTGGGAATAGCACCGTCGTTACATTGGATGCGGGCCAGTGCCACCAAAGAGTGCCGTGCTAACTGGTAGTCGCCGAAAGCGTAGTAAGCCAGCAGTGCAGACACCCGGAGATCGCCACAGTACAGAGTCTGCTCGCGGAAGGGGCAATCTTCAAAGTGATCGTGCATGTTCATCTGCAGCGTCCAGCGTCCTACCTCCCAGATACGATTGAGAGCCGTGTCATTGCACGAAAACTCTCCCAGTTCTTTGACCGGATAGGTGACCAGCTCAAACCATGCTTGGCGTAGCTTAAGTGGTGCAGGCAGGTCGCGACATGTCAGCATAACATATCGCCCGAACCGTCGCTCATAAGGCTGATAATGCTGCGGTCCTGGGCGCAGCAAGAGTCGGTCAATGCGAGTCAGGTCGAGGTCATCTCCGTAAGATATGTCAATCTGGCCGCCCTGGCAATCAGCCACTTCCAGGTGAAAACGTCCGACAACCGGCCGCCCGAAGTCAAGCAATATCTGCGCGTCGAAATCGTCGTTAAGTGGAAAGATCTCCGTAACTTGCTGGTCGCCGCAGGCAAGAGCCTGAGGATTTTCAATATCATGTTCGCTAAAGCCATACGCGCAACCACTGAGATGTCCAAAAACATTCACTGGCCAAACTGGCTCACTGGTGGAGTGAGGTATATCGCGGGGAATTAAATTCTCCCAAGGAGTTGTTGGCACTGAGCCTAAAACCTGAGGCGTCTTCCAGGCGCTGTCGTCGAAATCGAGCTCTTTCCAGCCATGAGGCTCCTGAGTTGCGTCATAGACTTCTTTGTAGTCCTGCCGATGGCTAGTGGTAAAGCCCGTATCCACACTATATTGAGGCGCGCGCGCCACACGCCATGAATCATCACTAACGACGGTCGCTGTACTCCCATTCGCCAACTGCGCTGTGATCTTTACAATCAGCCCACCCCTGCCCGGCGTCTGGTGCAGGATTCCGGGATGCTCGGTACCATGATTGTAGGCGTGCAGCGCGACGACGTTGTCGCCGCGGCGGACTATCTCGGTCACATCGTATTGGTCATAGTATTGCCATTTCGGGTAGGAACGGACCGGTCCCCTTCCGATCCATTGGCCATTGATATACAGCTCGTAGGCATTATTAGCGCTGATCATCAAAGTGGCTTGTATAACTTCTGCGTCCAATGAGAAGACTTTGCGGGCCAACATATGAAAGTTATACATTTTTTCTTGCACAGGGTGCCAAATCCACAGTGCCTCGCGCCACAACGTCTTATCATGATTAGCGGCCATTTTTGCCTCCGGAACTAAGCCTTACTATTTGCCTTTTGCCTACTTCTATGAGACCGTTGAGAAAAAAGTCTGTGATCGCTGACTGACTGTCCCATCTTAGATACAAAGCTGTAATGCAATCAGATTGACAGCTTCAAGAGGCTGGTGCAAAAGACAGTCATACATTATAGCAGGGCGGGCTTCCTGTCAAGAGGCCAGTGGGCTATAATCGTCGGTAGTACTTGAACATTATTCTGTAGCAATGCTGATTGGGCTTATGCAAAGCGAGCATAGTACCTAAGCCAGCTTTTTCGGAATGATCTATGAAAACCTAATCCTAGTTGATTATGTGTTGTGTAGGCAGAATTGCCTGCTGACTTCCACCGCTTTTCACCGCTTGGTGGCTACGATAAGAAAGTAGGGCACATGGATGAAAACTGACCATGTGCCCTGCTTGTGTCCCAGGCGGGAGGCGATGGCCCCGGCCGTCTCCTGCTCGGCGGCGCTAAGGGGCAAATCGTCAAGCAGCCGCACTGCCTCCGGCTGGGCGGGCTGGGGCAGGTGCACCAGTTCCACCCAAACATCTAAGCTGGCCCGCTCACAAATCCCGGCCAGCTTCCGGCCCACCGTCGGATCCGCTCCCGCCCGCCGCAGGCCAGCCAGCCACAACTTCTGCAGGCCCAGGGCCGGGTGCTCCATCATCCCGCCATAGTCAGGCTCAATGGCTACCAATGGCGGCTACGCAGGGGACGTTTTTGACAGTCTGGCGGAGAGGAGTTATATGGCGATCCAGGCCGACGACAGTCCCCCGGGCGCGGCGCTGCAGTTCGGTGGTTATTATACCCTGTCCGCAGCCAGCTTCCAGAATGCGGCGGCGCAGCCCAATACTGGCCCGGCGCAGAGCGCGCGATCGCGGGCCAGCCAGCCATTCAGCCAATATTTGAGACTGGGCCAGCGTCGGCAGGTCAGGACGGGATGCTCACCGTCCGCCCCCAGCACACGCGCAAGCACAGGCACAACCCGCACAAGCACAGGCGCAGCCACCACCACTGCTACTACCCGAGCTTTCTGCCATAGACTCCAGAAAATCCATGCTTACTTTATCCACTCCTGACAGGTCAATGGTACGGCCGGGTACCAGCCCCACGCTGACCGGGTCCATAGTACTGGCCAGCCGGCCGGTGGTATTCTCGGCCCAGCCGGCAAATGAGGCAGTCACGTCGCCCAGCGTGGTGCGACCGCCCCCGGCCGGCGCTGGCGCGGCAGTGGCCGCCGCAGCCGGACGAGACCATGGCGGCCGATAATAGTACCCGCCCCGATGCCAGGTAGTAAACCTCTCGTGATAATCTTCGTCCAACATCAGCCACATCAGGTTAAAGCCCTTCATGCGCTTGGCGGTACTCGTGACTAAGTGCTTCATTGCCTTGCGGAAGTTGAGGGCTTCCACTGGTTTGCCCGGGTTCTCCATAATCTCTTCCAGGAATGCCTGTTCATAGCCACGAATGACAGTACCATTAGCCTGGGCGGCTTGCCGTCGCTCGCGGCGCTCCTCGGTTTGGTAATCTTCACGGATTTCCACGGTGAGAGGATCATCGGCTGTCTGCCTTACCAGCCGTTTCTTTAGCAGGCCGAATATTACCAGAGTCAGTACCCGCCCCAGCGGCTGCTCCAGCAGCACAGCCGCCTCGGGGACCGCCAGACCTCGTTTGATACCGCCGCCGGGCACTGATTCAATGGCCGGCAGATACTCGTACTCGTGGCGCCGTGACCTCTGCACCCACTCAGCTATCAGCCATACCGGGATAAAGACAGGTAGGAAGAGCGCCTCCAACGCGGGGCTCAGGAGCCAGAGTATAACCAGGCCAATGAGCACTGGTATGAATATGCAGGCCCCGGTGCCAGCGGTCAGACGGAAGAAGAATATGGAAAATAGCACCAGAAAC
>JALGTV010000189.1 GCA_029821215.1 Candidatus Zipacnadia bacterium
TTCGCACTGTTGCTCCCTCCAGATGCCCTTGGGTCTAATTCATCACATCTCTGAAGGAATATTTCGGCCAGTGCTGGGGGCGACTTAAATAGGGGATGCTGACTAACACAGGTATGCGGATGGGGGACAGCACCTACTGGACCTCTGGATAGACAGTTACCGGGGAAGTCGCCACACCATCACACCGACTATTTGGTGAGAGCGAATCCAATATGCCTGTGATACTTGCTCATTATCTCCGTTTATGAAGATATAGCCATCTGTGGTGTACCGCACTCGTTTGATTACCGGCGCCTGTTCGCCGACATTGGCCAGTATTATGCTTCCTATCCTCCAGGCCCGCCGGACAAATAGCACTCGGTCACCCGGGTTCAAAGTTGGCTCCATTGAATTACCGCTGACCCGCGCCAAGCGTAGCAACGGGCGCTCAGAGTGCAGGTAAACCAGATGAACAATGGCCAGGATGCCTGCGATTATTACAAGTATCTTTCCTATGTTATTGACGGTCCGCATAGCTGTCACTCGGGTATATTGACACTCTTACTATCATAAACGGTCTGGCCCATTCCTAACAAGCTCGCCCCCACTATTCTGTTGCAGCCCTTGACTGAAATGAGAATATATGATAGCCTAACAATGCTGTAGCTTATCACAAACGGCTGCAGTGTCGTACGAAAGGCTAAGGTGCAAGCTGGTTAGCTGTCGGGAGAGGGGACCTCTTCTGGGATTGGCTACCGAGCTGCATAGCCAATACTGGAAGAAGGAGGTGCTTTATATGGCGATAGGCAAAATTAAGTGGTTCAATGATGCCAAAGGTTACGGCTTCATTGAGACTACCGATAGCGAGAATAGCGAGGACGTATTTGTGCATTACTCGGCTATTACCGGTGAAGGCTACCGGACCCTGAACGAGAACGATACTGTTGAGTTCGACATCGTCCAGGACACCAAAGGTCCACGGGCCGAGAATGTGCAAGTCATCGAATCAGCGTCGAGCTGGGGTGTATAAAACAACCTGTTAACAGGTTGAAGCTATGTAATTCATTGAACATAGCTCAGGCGGGGAGAGAGATTCTCCCCGCCTGCTGATTGTGCTCTGCCTGTCATACCCTCAGCTACTGTGTAGCTATATACCTCCTGTTATTTCCGTCTCTTCCCCTGACTGGCTCATAACCTGTCTGACTCGCGCAGCGTCTTATTCCACGGTTACCGTCTTAGCCAGGTTGCGGGGCTGGTCAATGTCCTCCCCGCGCATGTCGGCCATATGGTAGGCCAGAAGCTGCAGGGGGATAGCTACCGTAATCGGCGATATTAGCTCGGGACACGACGGCACCCACAGCACGTCATTACACTGCTGAGCGATTACTTCGTCACCGTCGTTAGCGACTCCAATAACCGGACCCTCCCGCGCCTTAATTTCTTGGATATTGCCAGTCATCTTCTCGTAGACCTGTCCATTGACGGCAATAGCCACCGTAAATAGCTCCGGATCCACCAGGGCAATAGGCCCGTGCTTCATCTCGCCTGCCGAGTAGCCTTCCGCATGGATATAGGAAATCTCCTTAAGTTTGAGGGCCCCTTCCATGGCCGACGGCAGGTTTATGCCACGCCCCAGATACAGGGCATCATCCATCTCGTAGTATCGGGCGGCCACTTGCTTTACCTCGGGCTCGCGCCTCAGCAATTCGGCCACCTGATCGGGCACTGCCAGCAAGGCGGCCTTCAGGGCTCGAATTTGCTCGGGGGGAGCGCTCTGGCGTACCTCAGCGAAGTGCAAGGCCAACAACTCCAGCGTCAATACCTGGAGAGTATAGGCCTTGGTCGAGGCCACACCAATCTCCGGACCGGCTTGGATATAGACTACGCCATCCGACTCGCGGGCAATTGAGCTGTCCACCACATTTAGCACCGACGCTATCCGGGCCCCCTTGCCTTTCAAATCACGGAGCGCCAGCAGACTGTCAGCCGTCTCCCCGCTCTGCGATATGATTACTGCCAGAGTGTTATCTAACACTACCGGGTCTTTTACCTGAAATTCGGCAGCCAGGTCCACCTGGGCCGGCACCTGGGCTAACGACTCCATGATAAACTGTCCTACCATACCGGCATGGAAGGCAGTACCACAGGCGGTAAAGACCACTTTCTGCAGATTCCGAATATCCTGCTCACTCATCCCTAATCCTTCCAGGATTATGGGCTCATCGGGATTGGAGAGCCGTCCGGCCAGACAGGCGTGCATAGCCTCTGCCTGCTCGTGAATCTCCTTATGCATAAAGTACTTATGACCACTCTTCTGGGCTGCCTCTGGCGGCCAGGGAATCGTGAATACCTGGCGGTCAATGGGATTCAGCTCCAAGTCAGTTAGCTCAATGTCATCGGGGGTAATCAGGGCCAGTTCGTCATCACCTATCACATACACCTGGTCGGTCTCGGGCCGGATTGCCCCCATATCCGAGGCAATGTAGTTCTCCCCCTCACCAATACCGACCACCAACGGTGAGAACCGCCGTGCCGCTATCAACTGCTCCGGCTCATCCGCGCATATGACTCCAAAGGCAAACGCCCCTTCCAAGTCCAGTATCGCTCGCCGCACCGCCTCCCGCAGGTCGCCCTGATAATACTTTTCCACCAGGTGGGGCATAACTTCAGTATCAGTCACTGACCGGAACTGGTGGCCCTCGGCCTCCAGTTGATTGCGCAGCTCGCCATAGTTCTCTATGATACCATTGTGAACCACGGCAATCCGTCCGTCACAACTCAAGTGGGGATGAGAGTTGGTCACCGACGGCTTACCATGGGTGGCCCAGCGGGTATGGCCAATGCCAGTGGTGCCGGGCAGCGGCGACTCGCGCAGGGCGGCAGTAAGATTAGCCAGTTTCCCCACAACTTTGCGGACCTGCAACTGTCCGTCGCGAATTACTGCCACCCCCGCTGAATCATAACCCCGATACTCCAGCCGTCTCAATCCGCTTAGACAGATTTCTGCTGCCTGACGACTTCCAATATATCCAACAATACCGCACATAAGTATTCACATCTCCTTTTACCTTTTACCCCCCAGCCAATAAGAAACCCCGTGGATAGGGGGCAGTAGCAACTACTATTCTATTATAGTGATTTTGTGCGCTTAATACAAGTCATACCGGGGCTATGTCAACAAGACGAAGGATTTGGGATGCCTGCTGGCGAATTAAATCAGGTCCGTAGACCATAGACAGATACATCCCAGAGCAGTCCCGTAGCCATTCTGTGGCCATGATCACTCCCCAAAGTTTAGCCGTGAGTTTTGCACATTGTTAACATACTTTTCCACATTTTAGGGCTTAAAGTTATACAATATTGCCAGTAATTTGGCGACCTAACTGACGCAACTGTGTTATAATGTCCTACATTATTCCCTCGAAAGGAGCATTACCATTGCCCAATACGCAAACTGACAGATTTGACATTGCCATCGTAGGTGGCGGACCCGCCGGCTATGTTGCCGCCATTCGGGCGGCACAATTAGGCGCCCATACCGCCGTGGTGGAGCAAAGGGACCTGGGAG
>JALGTV010000190.1 GCA_029821215.1 Candidatus Zipacnadia bacterium
GCGCAAGATCAATCATCAGCCGCACAATATCAGGCGGAGTCGACACAGCCCCATGCGACTTCCATTCGGGAAGTACCTTTTCTAAACGGCGAATAGTCTCTCTCACTGACGCCTCCATCGGTAGCAGATCAAGCAAATTGAGCTGCGGCGCTACCTAATCTATGGGGATTCAGACCCCAGTACATACTACTCATTTTCTATTCTTCAAATTCCGCCTCCGGGACCATGTCAATGCAGTCCTTGGGACAGACCTCAGCGCAGATGCCGCAGCCCTTGCAGTGGTCCAAGTCAAACTCCAGTCCCTTCACTGATTCATTTTCCACGTCATTTTCCACGCGTACAGCATTATCAGGACAGTAGACCCAGCAGAACAGGCAGTCAATGCAATCGTCGTCGTTGCGAACCGGGCGGAAGGTCCGCCAGCCGCTAACAATGTATTCCTGCGCGTTGCCGGCCTGGGGGATATAGCCGCCAGAGACCATCTCGTGCCATTTAGCATCAGGTTGGTAAACACTCATTGGGTTTGCACCTCTTCGTAGGCTCGTTGTACGGCTTGCAAGTTGCTCTCAATCACTGCGGGGGAGAGTTTATTGCCCAATTGCTTTTTCACAGCGGCGTTGGCGCCCTCCAGGGTAAGGACATCGCTGACTTTGGCCAGCGCACCGAGCATAGGCGTATTGGGGATATTGCGGCCGATGGTGTCCAGGGCAATCTGGGTGGCGTCCACGGTGCAGATGGTTGCTTGCGGGTCACCGAGTTGCTCCCCCATCTGGGTCGGCGACTGGGAGGTGTTGACAATGATAATTCCGTCGGTGGCGACGCCAGCGGCCACATCCTCCGTACCTATGAGT
The DNA here is from genome assembly GCA_029821215.1 of Candidatus Zipacnadia bacterium. Classification (GTDB taxonomy): domain Bacteria; phylum Armatimonadota; class Zipacnadia; order Zipacnadales; family Zipacnadaceae; genus JALGTV01. The sequence goes on from JALGTV010000190.1 coordinate 852, forward strand.
GATGGGTCAAGCACCACTATAATCTCGGGACTTGTTACCCCCGAACGCAGCCGGATAGGCCCGTCGGAGATGCGCACATACGAGCGCATGGGCGCGCCACGGCGCTCGGCACCATACTCGGGAAATGCCTGTACCTGCCAGCCGGCTTCAGCGGCGGCCACGGCCATAATATAGCTGGCGGTCTTAGCCCCTTGGCCGCCGCGACCGTGCCAGCGAACTTCAGTTAATGTTGCCATCAAACTCCTCCTTCAGAGGTTAGTCAAAAATTTGAGTATCCTCATTCCGTTAGAATATGATCAGGTACGACAGGCGTCTTGCCTGTCGGGTCAACGAACAGGCGGGACGCTTGTCTTACCGACAAGATGATTGCGTGTCAGTGACAGATATCGACCTCACTGTGTCCTTACCGCCGCAGTCAACTGGGGACTGGATGCCTGGGTCCAGAAGTAACGAAAGCGATTTTTGTAACGCTGGGCGATATCGTCGCGATAAATGCAGAGCAAGTTCTCATCATTGCGCTGATAGGCGGACTGGGTCCAGTTATAAGAACCAGTCAGGACCAGGGCGCCGTCTATAATCGCGAATTTATTGTGCATTATGTACGGATTACTGCTGATGCGGACGGGAACTCCCTGCTGGGCCAGATAGCGGGCCTGTGAGTACTGCTGGCTTACCTGGGAGCGGTCCAGATACACGTAAGTGGCGACACCCCGCTCATGGGCCTGGACTACCGCTTTGGCAAGCTCTGGGTCAGTAAAGTAGTACATAGCGATATGTAAAGATTGCTGGGCACCGTTGAGTGACTGAATGATAGCCGCCTGGGGGGCATCCGTGCGCGAGAAATAAACCGCGATGTCCCGACTCTCGGCCTGGCCGGCGTAGGGCAGTACAAGAGCGGTACCAATTAGCACCGCACTCAGCAAAATCCCGATTACTATATTCCTTCTAACCATCGCTCAATCCTCCATCACCGTCCGGCCGCGTAGGGCGCGGGCCAAAGTAACCTGGTCGGCATAATCCAGGTCACCGCCCACGGGTAGTCCCAGGGCAATGCGGGTAATCCGGGGTGGGTCGGGCAAGGCCCGAATAAGCTCCCGGAGGTACTCGGCGGTGGCATCACCCTCCACAGTGGGGCTGGTAGCCAGGATAATCTCCTGAGGCAAGGTCTGCTTGATTCGCTCCAGCAGCTCGCTGATGCGCAGGTCAGAGGGCTTGACATTCTCAACCGGTGACAGAGCGCCGCCTATCACGTGATAGAGACCCTGGTACTCGCCTGGTCGCTCCAGCGCCATCAGGTCACTGACCTCTTCAACCACGCAGATGACCGAACCATCGCGGTGGGGATCCTCGCAGATAGGGCATAACTCGGCCGTGCAGTAGTTGTAACACTGCTGGCAAAGCTGGGTTTCGCCCTTAAGAGATAAAATGGCCTCACCCAAGGTGCGTACGTCCTGCTCGGAGCTGCGCAGCAAAAAAAAGGTAAGGCGTTGGGCGGTCTTAGGCCCGATGCCAGGCAGCTTCTCCAGCGCCTCTATGAGTTGTTGGATAGGGCGAGCATAGCGTAGCATGCCGGGAACCTGCATTCGGGGATATTTCAGAAAACGTCGGGTAAGTCCACGCCGAGACCGCCGAGGGGAGTGGAATTCATAATCCGTTCCCGCTTAAGCTCGGAAGCCTTGCGCACGGCCTCGCGCACGGCGGCACAGATTAGGGCCTGGAGCAGTTCAATTTCGTCAGGATTCACCACCTGGGGATCAATAGTCACTTCAGTTACCTGACCCATCCCGGTCATCTTCACCTTCACTGCTCCGCCGCCGGCTGATCCCTCAATCTCGGTGGCAGATAGCTCTTCCATGGCCTCCGCCAGCCCCTCCTGGAAATTAGCGAGTTGGTTTTGTATCATAGCCTGAATTGGATTTCTCATGATCTACTGGTCGGTAATCTCCTTGCTTCCTTCAAATAATTGCAGAGTTTGGTCAACAGCCTCCTGGATAGCCTGGTCAGTCTCAGAGGCGGCTGGGGTCGGTGGGGGAGGGGGTGACTGGGTCTCAGCGGCCGCCTGCTCCTCAGCAGCTATCTCATTGGTTGCCCCGAGGCGACACTGGATATTCAAACGCTGGCCGACCACCTTCTCCAGGGCCTTCTCCACGACCTCACCGTAGCGCTCCTTGATCCTATTGTAATGGAATTGGTGCTGGTCGTCAAAGGCAACTACCAGGCGCTGACCGTCCAGGGCCGCCGGTTGGCCGGCCATTATTATGGCGCCTATCGGCATGTGGCCGTCGCGCTTGAGCTGGTCGTTCAGTTGCGGCCAGCGGGCCTGCACCGCCTCCAAAGTCAAGGGGCCCGCGGGAATAGCCGGTGTTGGCTGCTTCTCAGGGGTGGGCGCCGTAGCCGGGGCCGGTTGGGGGGGAGGTGGGGTAGCGGCCTTGGCGGTCGGCGGGCCGCTGGAGTGCTTATAGGCGGCCCCGCAGAGGGTTAGCTCCACCAGGAGGGCCGGCTGGGTAGACCGACGGATTTGCTGGTGAGCGTCGGCCAGACTATCAATGATCTCCAGCAGCCCAGCCGCGCCTATGTGCTGGGCTTGCCGGCGCATCTGCTCCTGACGGGCTTCGCTGAGTTGCAGCCAG
>JALGTV010000191.1 GCA_029821215.1 Candidatus Zipacnadia bacterium
ACGGAGCCGGTAGCGGCCAGGTGTAGAGCGGTCCATAGTCCGGCAACCCCGGAACCAATTACGGCGTAACGAGATCGGATGACCTCTACGGGTTCATTGTCAGCGGCGCTGGAGGGGTTCATTCATACTCCCCATTCGGTATCCTTCCAAGTCCAAGGAAACATATAAAAATCCTATCTGCTTAAGCTCTTGTAGTAGCTTACCCCGCAACGGGTTGCTGGTCAAGCGGGGGATTTGCTCAGGTGCCACTTCAATACGGGCAATATCGCCGTGGTGGCGAACCCGCACCTGCTGGAAGCCGTGTTCCTGGAGCAGTTGCTCGGCCTGAGCTACTTGCTGGAGTTGAGCCACCGTAATGCGCTGGCCGTAGGGAATACGGGTGGCCCAACAGGTGCGGCTGGGGGCCTCGGCGGTGCTCAGCCCCCGTTGGCCGGAAAGCTGGCGGATCTCGTCCTTGGTCAGCCCCGCTTCTATCAGCGGGGCACGAATGCCAAGTTCTTCGGCGGCCCGACGCCCAGGGCGATAATCAGCCAAGTCATCGCTTTGGGCACCCTCAATCACCCAGTTCAGGCCCCGCTGGCCGGCAATCTCCAGCAACTGGGTGAATAACCGATACTTGCAGATATAACAACGCTGGGGAGAATTAGCCACGAATTCAGGGGCGTCAGTTTCATGGGTCTCAAGGATTATGTGCTCAATGCCCAACTGCTGGGCCAATTGCTGGGCCTGCTGTAGCTCATCGGCAGGATAAATCGGCGACTGCGCTGTGACCGCCAGCGTATTGGAACCCAGCACTTCAGCAGCTATCGCCAGCAGGAACGTGCTATCCACTCCCCCAGAGTAAGCCACCAGCACACTACCCATTTGCTGGAGAATGTCCTTCAGATTTTTCAGCTTTTGTTCAGTGGCTGTCATTGAATTGAGGCAGATGTAGTATAGGGTAACTTTTCGCCGCTCAGCAGCAGGCTAACATCAGCCGCGACTGGAAACAAACTCAATCTATCGCCGACATCAACCCAACGAAGATGAGGAAAGAAGTGGGTGTAAGGCTTCAAGGGGGAGGTCAGGCTCAGGATTGACTGCTGGCTGTCGTAGCGAGCGGTAGCCCCGGTTATGTTGACAATGGCCCACAGTGGTATCATGGGAGTGTCTTGGTACAGGATAGGGGGGACGCGCAGATTCACGGGATGGCCATTTTTCTCCGCCTGGCGGCTATTGAGACGGAGCAGAAGTTCGCCGTTGAGACCAGAAATATGGACTATCTGCCGCTGCTTATCCCATTGATATGATGCCTCCAGCCGGGGCACCAATGGCTCAGGGGGAACCAATAACTGTCCTTCTGCCTCCAGTGGCCGGCAAGCCAGCTCCACCGGCTCTCCATCAACCACAATCTGCAGTTGGTCGGTAGCGGGATAGGCGCGGAGGGGGCCGTCGCTGGTAGTAATGATAACCTGACCGGTAAAGACAGGCTCCAGACCGACAAGCTCAGACATAGTTACCAATTGGTAGCCCCGCTGTTGGAGAGCGGGTACCAGGCGGCGGATGGCCTCCACCGTGCCCTGCCGAGGGCCACCACCGTCGTGCATCACTACTACCGCCCCGTTATGAATGTGATTCATTACCCGCTGGTAAATTGCGTCACTACCGGGCTGGCGCCAGTCAGCCGGATCCACCGACCACATAGCTAATCGTAGCCCGGCCGCCTGGATAACGGCTTTGACGGTTTGGTTCTTAGCACCATACGGAGGTCGAAACCAGTGTATGGGGGCATAACCGGCAGTTAGTGGCTGTAGCAACTCTTGACAGCGGCCAATATCTTGCTGCATCGCATCGGCGGACAGGCGAGTAAAATTGGTGTGGGCCCAACTGTGAATGCCAATCTCGTGGCCTTCGCGCGCCGCCCGCTGTATCAGCTCCGGATGACCACGGGCCAGGTAGCCCAGCACAAAGAAGGTGGCACGAGCCCCATGGGCGGATAGGATGTCCAGGATTTGCTGAGTATACTGGGGCACCGGCCCATCGTCAAACGTCAGGGCCACCATGGGCGCCTCAATGGGATTGCTCTGGTGCTCAATTACTGGGATTACCCGGGCCACCTGAACTCCGGCTACCTTGCCAGTTATCTGACCACGCTGCACGCGACGCAAGCTGTCAAAGCCCGAGAGGGCGGGCGGCAGTGGCACACCCCGAAGATGAGTATCTACGGCTTGACCCGGCAAGCGCGTAACCGTCTCTATGATCGGTTCCACTTTGTCCCGGCCAGCCAAGGCCGTGATTATGTCTCCGCCGTCTACCGGGCTATGCAGCTCTACCGGCTTACCGTTACACAATAACCGGCCCGGCTGCCCACCCTTAGCCACCAGCAGGTCCCCCCGGCCATCCAGTAGATCACCGGGCTGTAGAGATATGCCTATAGCGGCAGCGCAATCGGCAGCCGTGTGTAGTCCGATACTGCTCATCCGTTGGCCGTTAACGTACAGGTGATAAGGACCATTAGCGATGATCACACACAGCGCCAGTAAGACTATCAATATCACCATCACTGCAATACGCCGCACCGGGGCGGGAACAGTTGCCGAGACATGCCGATCTATAACTGGTGTATCCATGGGCTTTATTGGAGGTTGTCGCTCTTGATTTGAGTTATCGGTCATCCAGAGCCACCTAGTATGTCGCGCCAGGTCTGCACGGCGTAGCGTAGTCCACAAGCGGCAATAAGCATGCTCACTGCTAACCAATACCATATCCAACTGATTCTACCCCGGTAGTGCTTGTGATAGAACTGCAAAAAGCTGCGATGGGACTCCATAATCATCGGCCGTTTGACCTGGGAGGTAGAGGCCCCATGCTCATGAATCAGCTCGGCAGCCGGCGTGAACCATATTTCCCAGCCAGCTTCCCTAAGTCGGTAGCACAGGTCAACATCGTTGAAAAATATTCTGAATCTCTCGTCAAAAAGGCCCACCTCCTCCAGAGCATCAGCCTTCAAAAACAGTGCCGAGGCCATAGGTTGGTCCACTTGACGGGCCTCATCATAGTTCCACCACGTCATCCGGTACTTGCCAAAAACACGACTGCGGGGCACCAGGCGACTAAGACCCAACCCCTCCCATAGTATTATATCCGGAGTCGGGAAGGTTCGGCAACTGTACTGGAGACGACCATCAGGATAAATCAGCCGCGGGGCGATTGCCCCCGCCCGCGGATGCTGGTGAGCGAATTTCAGCAGTGCCGGCAGTGCTCCGGGC
>JALGTV010000192.1 GCA_029821215.1 Candidatus Zipacnadia bacterium
AAGCTGCAGCCGGTCTGACTGCCGGCCGCGACTTGGCTTGACATAGAGTTTGCGTTAGCAATACTAAAAGCATAGATTCAGCGTCTAATCCTAAAAGGGATACGATTTATGGGCAAAGTACCGTCGATAGTAATCCTGATAGTGGGCATCGTGCTGATTCTCGGAGTCAGCGCCGGGGCCTTTTTTATGGTGATAAAGCCCCGCCTCGAGACGCTGGCCAATAAGCGCAGTGAGTTGGAAAAAGAGCAAGAAGTAGCCGCGCAGCATGATGACGCTAAAAAAGAGCTACTACAGGTTGACAAGAAGTGGAAACTACTGCAGAAGAAGCTGAAAGACGCACAGGCCAGCCGCGGCATTGACGTGTCGTTTGCCCAGCCGGTCGTAGCCTGGATAGCCCTGTGGCCCGAATATCGTCAAGCCTTGCCTGAGGCGATTACCGAGTTCGTCGAGAGCAGCGGTTGTATTATCACTTCCGGGGCTTCTATGCCGGCTCCGCCCGGTGCCCCTCCATCTCCACCGGCCAGCGGATTTATGCAGATTCCTCAAGGCCAACAGATAAGCTTAACTGTGCAAGGAACACTGGAGGAGATAGAGGAACTATATCTCTCATTACGCAAATTTGAGCGGGTGGCGACCATAAGTGGGTTGTCACTTACCGCCCAAGGTGATACAATAACAGCACAAGTGCCATTAACGATCTACGTGCTAACCGAGGTGCCTAAAGGCGCGGCCCCAGCGGCTGCTGCTCCTGCGGCGGGATATGGAATGGCTGGGCCGGGTTATCCAGGAGGCTCACCGGGTTATCCTGGAGCACCTGGAGGCGGACCACCCGGCATGGGCGGAGGACCACCGGGTCGCCCAGCAGGAATACCTGCAGGAGCGCCGGGCGGTGGGCAACAGCCGCGCTCATAGCCGGATAAGCAACCGTCGCTATAACTGACGCAAATTAGTGAGGATCACTAACCAGTGAGCCAGGAATGCAAAGCCAAAACAATGGTGGTAGGTAGCGCAGGGGCATTTGTAATAGCAATCGTAATATTGCTGCTTTTTGTCCTGCCGGCGAGCCAAGTAGGCAGTCCCCCGGTTGAGGCTCAACCGCCTGGTGTAGGTGGTGGGCCACCAGGCATGCCAGGTATGCCCGGTATGGGACCACCCAGTGCGATGGGCGGTGCTCAGGTAGCCGCTGCACCACCAGCCGAATTCAAGGGCCCTCCGCTGGAGGCGGAGCGGGACAATCCCTTCGCCTCACCCGCTGTAGAGCTGGAACCGGCACTTGCCACGGCTACCAAGTATGGGCCGGATTGGAGCCGTATGCCTGTCACAACTCGCGTGGGCTTCGTGCGGCCCGAACGGCCGCCGCGACCAGCTCCTCCCGAGCCGCCGCCACCTACGGCCAAAAGATTCCTGCGCATCAGTAGCATTATGTGGAGTGGGGGCCGGCCCACAGCTACCTATGAAACTGCCGACGGCAAGACCGGGACTATCCAACCTGGTGACTGGGTGGAGGAGTGGCAGGTTATTGAAATGGGCCAGGACTATGTGGTGGTCAAGCATCGTGATACTGGTGAGATACAGCGGGTATTTCTCAAAGGCAAATGATGAACCTGGGTGACCGGGTAGCCGTCTATAAGTTTACTCAAGCGGTGACAGTAAACTGACGTTAAGGCGTGCAGGAGGCGAGTACCGTGAGGTATAGTAAACTGGCAGTCATCTGTGCTATCAGCGGTTTGTTGGTACTGGCAACAGTGCCCCCCAGCCAGGCCCAGCAAGGAGCTAATTTCCAGTGGGATGGGGTTGCTGTCAAAGATGCCCTTTCGGCCTTGAGTCGTCAGTACCAGATAAACTACTCATTGCCCGATGAACTGAGAAGATTTCCGCCTCATTGGTTAACGCTACACCTCAGGAAGCCCTGCGGACCATCTTGGACGCAGCCAACCTGACTGCAGTTAATGATGGTGGGGTGTGGCGCATCCGGGAAAAGGCCGAGCGAGGTGGAGGCGAGCGCGCCTGGCCGCAACAGCAGGGATTGCCGCAACCCGTCTACGGGGGAGCGGGCGCAGCCGGGTATCAGCAGCCGGTGCCTTTCCGCCAGCCCCCCTCGCAGGTAGAGCGGGGGGTGGGTGCTGCTGCCGAACAAGCCGCAATTCCCGAAGAGTGGGATGTTAGGAACTGGGTGACTCGCATCATCCCCATCCGCTTCGTTGATCCGTGGCTCTTAGTGGACATCTTTGGTGGAACTGCCGTTAGCGAAGAGAGTTCTGGTGGTGGCTACGGCGGATATAGTGGGCGCGGCGGATACGACCGGGGTGGGTACGATCGAGGCTATGACCGGGGCGGGTACGACCGGGGCGGGTACGACCGGGGCTATGACCGAGGTCGCAGCAGTTACGACCGAGGCTCTGACCGAGGTCGCAGCAGTTACGACCGCGGCTATCGTTATTAATCGGTAACCACTGCACTAAGTATATCGGCATATAGGGAGGGCTGTTTATGTTTAGTTTACAGCTTTGGCCACAGAAACTATTAGTCGCACTCACCATTGGAGTATTGTTGGCTCTACTGGGCGTGAGCAGCCCTGCCAAGGCTGAGTCACCAGCGGATCAGCCGCCCATTGACATTGATATCAAGGGCGGAGACATTATTGACGTAGCGCGAATGTTGAGCCGCGCGACCGGTGTAGATATCATAATTAACGAGGGTGTGGAAGGGGAAATCCCCAGCATGAACCTGAAGGGGAAGACGGTGGAGGAGGCCCTCTGGTTGATTGCCCAGTCGCGCAACTATCGCTGCTATAAGGTGGACGACCAAACCTATATCATTGCCCCGGGTGCCTTGCCGGCTGGTCCTGGTGGGCAAGGCCGACCCACCGAGCTGTCATTCGGAGGGCAATCTTCGGCATCCCTACCCACGCGCCCAGCAGCCACCTCCCCATCTCAACCCCCTCCCACTGCCGTGTCCCCGGCTGCGCCCGTCCCTCCGCAGCTACAGACACCGCAGCAGGCGACCAAGGAGGATATAGTCACTGATAAAATTCAACTCAAATACGAGGATCCCGCCACCATCGCGCTAGGCTTTGGCGGCACGGTACTGAGCAGCGAGATGCCCACAGCGCGGGCGTTGCTACCGGCACATGAGGGGCCGTACGGCCGTGCCGGTCGAGCCGGTACGGTCGGCAGCGCCGGCTATGCTGGTGAACTATCGGCACCTGGGGCTCCCGGCTTAGGTGGGTGGGGTCAGATGCGCCCGGGCGAATTTGGCGGTTTGGGTGGCCTTGGCGGAGGTTTGGGTGGCGGATATACAGGCCGGACTGGTGGGTACGGCGGCGGTGGTTACGGGGGCGGCGGGGCCGGGACGATGGGCATGATGTTGCCCGAGGGCATGATGCCCCCGATAGCCCTGATGCAACAGAATGTATTGCTGGTGCGCGGAACTCAGGAAGCCATTGACCAGTTCCGGGAGATGCTGGACTATCTGGACCAACCCGCTAAGCAGGTAGAGATAGCTACCAAGTTTATTGAAATTGAGACTACCGCAGATAGGGCCCACGGTATCGACTGGTTTGTTTCTGATGGCGAACTTGAGTTCTTCAACCTGGGCTGGGCGCCCGGGGAAGGCATAAGCGTCGCTCGGTTTACCCGGGACCGATTCGAGGCTGAATTGCGGATGCTGATCAGTGATGGCCGGGCCCAGGTCATCAACGAACCGCGCGTGACTACCCAGAATAATATGCCGGCTGAGGTGAACTTTTCCACTGAAATACCTTATTTCTATGCTACGATAACCTATAACCAATTCGGTCAGCGTGAAGTTGACTACGAAAGTGACACCGTCTCGGTATCTCAGGCTCTGTATGTGACTCCGCGAATTAATGAGGACGATACCATTACTATGGTGCTCGAGCCAGAAATTGACGACCAGGTGGGTACCGTGGTCGGGCCCACCGGTGAAACCTTGCCCATAGTCACTACCCAGACGGTTTATACCCAGGTGCGCGTTGCTGACGGAGACACGCTGGTCATTGGCGGAATGATTCGCCGAAACGAGACGCTAAATGTTCGCAAAACTCCCTTGCTGTCCGAGATTCCCATATTGGGCGAGTTGTTTACATCCAAGAAGACTGCCATGCGCAACTCCGAGTTGCTGATATTCGTCACTCCCCGCATCATAAGGGAGATACCGCGAGCTTAGTCGCTTATAGTCACGATAATCGGACAGTACTTAGTTGCACCAACGGCACCGTTATCAGTGCCGTTGGTGTGTAAAGGAGCGTTGTTTTGTGGCCACCTCGTTGCATTTCTACACATCAGGAGAGTCCCACGGCCCCCGCCTTCTGGCTATCCTGGAGGGGCTACCCGCTGGCCTGCCCATTGACATATCAGCAATTAACCAATACCTCCAGCGGCGCCAGCGCGGATACGGCCGCAGCCGCCGGATGCAGATTGAATCTGATACAATTTGCATCAGCAGCGGCATCCGCCACGGGCAGACATTAGGCACACCAGTGGGGCTGAGCATTGAGAACCGTGACTGGGCCAATTGGCAGCAGGAAATGAGCCCTGAGCCGCCCGATGAGGATTTTGTCAGCCAGCGACAGGTTACTGTGCCCCGCCCCGGTCATGCCGACCTGGCTGGAGCAGCCAAGTTTGGCCACCAGGATATGCGTAATGTCCTGGAACGGGCCAGTGCCCGCGAGACCGCTGCCCGCGTTGCCGTAGGGGCTATTTGCCAGCAACTGCTAAGCCACTTTGATATATCTGTGTGCAGTTGCGTGACAAATATCGGGGGCGTGGAAGCAAAGGTGCCTCCCCATCCAGGTCCGGATTTCTTCACTGCCGCCCAGGCCAGTGATGTAGGATGTGCCGACCCTGAGGCTGCTACCCAGATGCGAGCAGCCATTGACCAAGCCCAGCAAGACGGTGACACCGTCGGTGGCATCTTCACGGTCTACGCCTATGGCGTTCCTCCTGGTGGATGGCCGGCTGGCTGCTGCCCTTATGAGTATTCCGGCAATTAAGAGCGTGGAAGTGGGTCTGGGTTGGGAAGTGGCCAGCCGTCCCGGCTCGGCAGTCCACGACCCCATCCAGTTCGCCCCCCAGCGCCGGCCCTGGCCCTTTGTCCGCCCGACCAACAACGCCGGCGGGCTGGAAGGCGGCATGACCAATGGCGAGCCTGTTGTCCTGCGGGCGGCGATGAAGCCTATCTCCACCCTGCTTCGCCCGCTGCCCTCGGTCTCGCTCGACACCTTCCAGCCATCTAAGGCACATGTTGAGCGTTCTGATATCTGTGCCGTGCCCGCCGCGGCGGTGGTAGGCGAGGCAATGGTTGCTTTTATAATAGCTCAAGCCTTCCGAGAAAAGTTTGGTGGCGACAGCGTAGCCGATGTCAGGGCGGCCTACCAAGCTTACTACACCCGCCTCGGCCACTGGGGAGCTGGCAAGGAGGATTAGCGGTATGAGCCGGTTCCAGCCACCGCCTCAGGCTATCATCTTAACCGGCTTTATGGGTACGGGAAAAAGCCAGGTGGGCAGACTGCTGGCTCAGCGGTGGGGTCTGAGGCTGGTAGAGACTGATGCCTTGATTGAAGAGCAGGAAGGCACCTCTATTGCCCAGATATTTGCCCAGCGCGGCGAGGGGTACTTCCGTGACCTGGAAACCGCCATACTGCAGGACATTCTCGGCGAAGAGCGTCTGGTCATTAGTACTGGTGGGGGGATGTTACTGCGGCCAGAGAATCTCCAGTTGCTTCGCGGCGCCGGCCCCATTATCTGCCTGCAAGCCACTCCTGAAACCATCTTAGAACGGACCAGCGGCAGCGCTGAGCGGCCTTTGCTGAACCAGCCTGATCCCTTGGCCGAGATCAAGCGGCTGCTATCTGCGCGGGCCGAGGCTTATCAACAGGCCGACTACCAGGTGGACACTGACGACCTTACCCTCCAACAGATCGCCGACCGTTGCGAGGAGCTGCTGGCCGATCATCCCGGGGCGGTTTTCCTGGTGCCCCGACCAGTGCAAGTCAAGGTAGACCTGGGGCCTGAGAGTTACGCCATTCACATTGGCCAGGACCTATTGGCCGCGGTCGGGGAGCTTGTACCGCCGGCTAAGCGCGGACGACGAGCCGGGATAATAACTTCCGAAAACTTGGTGCCGCTCTATGCGGAGGTGGTGAGAGATAGCCTGGATGTTGCCGACTGGAATGTCAGCGTGTTCCCCGTACCCGACGGAGAAGCCAGTAAATCCCTGGCCCAGGCCGAGCAGCTTTATGGCGCTCTGCTGGCGGCCGACTTTGACCGCACTTCAACTATATTTGCCCTCGGAGGAGGAGTGGTTGGGGATCTGGCCGGTTTCGTCGCGGCCACGTTTATGCGGGGCATTGACCATGTGCAACTGCCCACTTCACTGCTGGCCCAGGTAGACGCCAGTGTGGGTGGGAAGGTGGCAGTAAATCTGCCCGCCGGCAAGAATCTGGTGGGCGCTTTTCATCAGCCCCGCGCGGTCATTGTTGATATTGGGTCACTCCAGACTCTGCCTCAGCGACAACTGCGCTGTGGCCTCGCTGAGATAATCAAGCATGCTGCCATTGCCGATGCCGAGATGTTCGGATATCTGGAAGCTAATATGGCGAACATTCTGGCGGGCGAGGTCGTCGCTCTGAAGTACCTGGTGGCCCGCAACTGCCAGATAAAGGCCGAGGTGGTCAGCCAGGATCCCCAGGAGCGCGGGCTCCGGGCGGTACTCAACTATGGTCATACCATCGGTCACGCCCTGGAGCGCGCCGCTACTCAGTGGGACTTAACTCACGGGGAGGCAGTAGCCCTGGGGATGATTGCCGAGAGCCGACTGGCGACGCAACTGGGTTTGGCTGAAGATGAAACTGCTTCGCGGTTATACAAGCTGATAAAGCAGGCCGGCCTGCCGACGGAGGCTACCGGTATTGACCTGCAACAGGCCAGCGCCGCTCTATCGGTGGACAAAAAGATTGCCCACAATCAACTGCGATTGCCCATTGTTCCCCGCATAGGGCAGGTGCAGATTACCGAAGATGTAGAGATGGCTACACTGCAACAAGTCCTCAGTAGCCTGGCGGATTAGCCGAGGCAGCGAAGGACGGAGGACGGTATGCTCCGAGGTATCTGGCGGCGCAACAGCATATTATGGGTATGGCTGAAGGGATTGGGGACTGCTGCTGCCATTATAGCCGGGGCGGCATTGGTATTTCTGGTGGTGTCCGCAGTTGCCCTGGGCTCTGGCGGACGGGAGATAGTTATGCCTAATGTAGAGGGCTTGGCGGTGGAAGAAGCGCGGCAAATATTGGCCCAGGACAATCTAATGGCTGAAGTTATCAGCCGCAATTATCATGATTCCATCCCTGAAGGCCATGTAGTGGCAACAGTCCCGGTCGGGGGCACCCGCGTGCGGACTGGTCGGAAGGTCAAGCTGACAGTCAGCCGAGGAGCGTGGGAGACCCGGGTGCCTGTCCTGGTTGGTAAGTCGCTGGGCGAAGCCATCAAGAGCTTGAAAGATAATCAGCTTGTCTTAGGAAATATGAGTCACCAGCGCAGTGACCGGCCAGAGGGCGAAATCCTCGCCCAGTCGCCGCTGGGGGGGCAGAGCATCGCCCGCGGCCAGGCAGTATCAGTGACGATCAGTGGCGGACCGAACTACGGCATGGTAGTTAGCGAGGATGGCCGCAAGATATTGTTCCGCACGGTAAAGACGGTTGTGCCGGCCGGCGAAGCCTTCCAGCAGGTGGAGATACGGCTGCACGACGAGTCAGGCACCCGGACTATTTATGACCAAATCCATCAGCCCGGTGAGGAGATAGCGGTGGATTTCCAAGCCTACCCGGGCACCCAAGTAACCATCTACATAGAGGATCAACTGGTGTTTGAAAGGCGCTTGTGAGCCGTCCCCTACCCCTATGGAAGATTGCGAGCAACTACCTGGACCCGAGGCCCAGCTAATTAGCCGTTGTCAGGCGGGTGATACGGCCAGTTTTGACCTGCTGGTCGGCGAGCACTATCAATTAGCTTACAACATCGCCTACCGGATGCTGGGTGATCCCAACCGCGCTGCTGATGCCACCCAAAACGCTTTTATCCGGGCTTTCCGGGCCCTGAAAGGATTTCGGGCCGAGGCGTCCTTCTCCACCTGGCTATACCGCATCGTGACTAACGTATGCTTGGACGAGGCCCGGCAGGCCAGCCGCCGCCCGGCCAGTCTAACCCTAATGGCGGATGATGACGCTACCCTCCAGCAGCGTGAGGTCCCCGATCAGCAGGCAGCCGTTACCGCCCACGCCGAGCAACATCAGCGCCAACAGGTAGTTCACCGGGCCATTCAAC
>JALGTV010000193.1 GCA_029821215.1 Candidatus Zipacnadia bacterium
TCACCTTTCCTGAGGACTGGGTAGCACGATTTGTAAAATAGTAACACACAGTGAGCCAATTGTCAAGTGCTTATTGAAGAAGGAATATTCCCGTTATTGCCGAACTAAGCGATAATATATGTTGCCTCCGCATAATTGCCGACAATACCAAAATTCGTATCAGTACCAGCGCCCCCACAAACTGCAATAAACAGCGCACTTGTGATGAATAAATCTGCTGTTGGCAACCTAAATGGATCAAGTATAAGCATAGTGGTAGAACTCACTCTTATCGTGTGGCTTGGAGCTCAATTCATAGCTAATGCCGATAGCCTCCATGCATTGCAGGACGACCTGGCCGGCTGGATGGCCCATCCGGCCCTACAGGGTGCCGATGTCGGTATACAGGTTCTATCGGTGCCGGAAGGAACCTCACTGTACTCACTTAATCACCACCAGCTATTTATTCCCGCTTCCACGGTTAAGTTAGTGGTGACTGCCAGTGCCCTGGAGCTGTTGGGAGCCGATTTTGTGTACCATACTATGGTGTGGCTCCAGGAGCCTCCTGATGACCAGGGCACGGTTGCTGGTGATATGATAATCGGTGGCACCGCTGACCCCGAGGCTCCCCAGGATCTATACGACACAATAGCCAAAGAGCTGACGGCCCACCGTTTGCACCAAATCATGGGGAACATTGTGGGAGTAGCACCGGTGCGCGCCAGCGATAAAGACAGTGGTCTGACAGCAGCCCAAGCCCTGAAGGCTGCCCTGCAGCGCCGAGGTGTGGCGGTTCACGGCCAGGCTCTGGCCCAGTCCCTGCCCCTCAGTACCCTGCTGGTCTACCGGCACCAATCGTCCCCGCTTAGCACTTACATACGACTGATAAACAAGCATTCCGACAATGAGCGGGCTCAGCGCCTGCTAACCAGTCTCACCACCAGCTTTGGTGACTCGGCTGACCGGGAGCATAGTTTTCTTAACGACTTATGGCAGCAGCGAGGTTCGTACGTCCACGGCCTGCGGATAGTGGAAGGCAGCGGTCTATCAGCCGCCAACCGGCTAAGCCCGGCCTTTGTGGCTGATTTGCTTGTTCAGATGACCAGTCGCCCGCAGGTCCTGGCGGTGTTGCTGGATTCTCTGCCGGTCGCCGGTGGTGACGGCACTCTGCGCCACCGCCTGCGCGGGACGCTTGCTCAAGGTCGGCTCTACGCGAAAACGGGCACCCTGCACCGGGTAAGCTGTCTGTCCGGGTATGTAGTGGTCAGTGAGAAAGTAAAAATGGCCTTTTCGGTTATGATGAACAATTATACTTGCTCACTGAGCAAAGCCCGGCGCATTCAGGACGAGGTTGCCCTGCGGCTGGTAGAGTATGCTCTCAGTCAGCACCTACACTCGCCCTCACCCGGCCCAATGGTTAGCTTCCACCCTCGCTTGGCAACTCCAGCAAGCCGATAAGATTCTGGCTCAGAATCATACGGCGCTGGCTGGGCTCCAACTGGATTCGCTCCAATCCCGTTAATACCTCGGCTGGTGACTGCCACGGAAAATCAGAGCCAAACAGGATACGCTGGGGGCCGTGGTGGTGAATGATGTGAGCAATCTGTTCGTCGCTGGCATATCCAAATACATAGGAAATGTCAAGGTAGACGTCTTGTCCCACCAAGTACTCCTCCACCTCATCCCACATCTGATAGCCCCCCAGATGGGCCAAGATGAGCTGCAGATGGGGGAAGCGCTGATGCACCTCCAGCAGCCGTTGGGGTGTGGGCTGCACGTCCTGTATTGTCTTTATCTCCTGACCCGCGTGCAGCAGAACAGTCAGCCTTTGCTCCCCTATCTCCTCAAACATACGCAGCGTCTCCGGCGCCAGCAGCTCAAATCCCTGGAAATGAGGCTGCAATTTCACCCCCTGTATTCCGTGGTCCAGCAGGAACTGAATTTCCTCATCCAAGTGAGCATAGCCCGGGTGCAGAGCGCCGAAGCCAATCAATCGCTCATCATCTAATCCGGCGACCCACTGATTGATAGAGCGCACCTGGTCGGGCCGGGTGGCTACCGGGCAGATGACTGCCGCGTCTACCCCCGTAGCCTCCAAATGCTCAAGTAAATTGGCAATGGTGGGGATAGCCAACGGCGTTGCCTGGTATTCGGCTTGGAGGGCCGCCATGGCCCGATCGGCCACTTTATCGGGAAAAGCATGGGTATGTGAGTCTATTATTCGGTATTTCGTCTTACCTCTCTCCTTATCTCATCTCAGGGGGCGGCGACGGTGGGCAACCTCATTCGTACTGTCATTAGTGGTCTTCCGTAGCCGGCCCGTTGGGCACCAGGCACAACATCTCCAGGGTTTCGTCTTCATAGCTGAGGAACTGATGCGGCTGGCCGGGAGGGATGAATATCGCCTGGTCGGGGCTAACCTCTTGCTCCCCTTCTTCGGTGACCACCAGCCCCCGTCCCCGCAGCACGTAAACTTCGTGCTCCCAGGGGTGAGCATGGCGCGGGGTGTGGCCGCCCGGCTGGATGATGAAGCGGCGCATAGCAAAGTGGGGCGCGCCCCGGCTTTCATCAATAAGCCATTGCACCTGCACATTAGTCGCCCCTTCGCTGGTCACCTGGGCAGCCGGTGACTGTTGAGCGTCAATCTTATACATAGTCTTCTCCTCCCATCAGCGAGATTTCCCTTCCCACAGCTTCTGCTGTTGACATTATTACGCTTGCGGCTTCAGTCGGTCATGATACTGTTGCAAAATCCCTGGGAGGGGCACCCTCTCTGTCCTGAGCCTGCCGAAGGGTGTCCCGATATGTGTTTAGCTTGCCCCAGCCAAACTCATACAATTTATTCTCGCCAGCCACACGTAATTCCCTTTTGCAACAGTCTCGGTGATACTCAGCCTCTACCTCGGCTCTCAGTAGCCGAGAACCACACCCCGTCTGGCCCAAAGTGCATATACCGTTGCTTGCCCGACAACTCAATCACTTTTACCGCCGCGCCGCTGGCTAAGTTGACCATCTGAGTCGGCGCCCCCACTCGGGCCTGGGGATTAAGGAATACCACATGCTGTATTGAGTCGTCAAGTCGCACCGGGCTGGGGAAAGCCAGACTGGGCCGCGGCGGAGACATCGTCTGTTGCAACAAATACCCTGGATAGTCGCGCAGGTGATAATGTACCGCATGATAAAACATCCGCAAGTCCGATTGTACTATGGCGACTGGACCTGTTGAGTGTGTTGCTTCTGAGTCGGCGCAATACGCATGGTGTAGGTGGCAATACTTAAAAGTAACATAGTACCCATTACTACCCCGATGCACCTGTCCAGTCGGTTGGGCGGGTGTAGTCGTTCGCCGCTTCTGCGGCTCTGCAGACTGCTGATATCAGCGCAGAATAGGTATATGCCTATCGCCGCCATAAGGCAAAGGGGTGGCATATATATTAGCACATAACTCCGGTTGTCCATATTAACCAATAGATGAAAAGCAATAGGAGGCACCAACCACGCGACTAATAACTGTACTCGATCATCAGACCAGATCAGTTGCGGCCGCAGCAGGCGCCCGAATGCATACAGCAGGGGCAGCAGCCAACCTAACACCGACAAGTGAGAGCGGTCCCCAAACAGGTAATTGAACCAAGTGGTCAATCGCTTCACCAGCGCCTCTATTGCAGCTCGAGGGCCGTTGTGTGCCGCAAAGAAGACTGAGGAGGGATAAATAGCTTCCTTCCACTGGGCCTGACTGCTGGCCTGGTAAACCGAATATCCTCCGGTTGCCCACGAAACTCCCGCGATCCAGGCGCCAGTGAGAACCGCGATAATAAGCACACCTAAGCCGATCTGTTTCCAGCCCAACCGGCAGCCACATCGGACTCAAAAAGGTAAGTACCTGTTGGCGAAATCCACCACCCAGGCCCAGAGCGGCCGCTGAAATCAGACCCCACCGTCCACCACGAATGCGCGCCCGGTACGCCGTGAGCGCCACCACACTACCCCACAATACTCCCGAAGGACCTGACCGCCACATAGTTCCAAAGCGCCAGAAGCTGTTCTCAGTCAGTAACAGCAAGGCAGCAACGATTCCCACGGTCCGGCCAAACATCGTTACACCCCACAGGTACAAAGCGCTGCAGGCCAGAGCACTAAATATCATGCTCACAGCTACCAGGCTGATATTGGCATCCCCGGTCAGTGCGTAGATAGGTTTAGCGCATAATATGAACAACGGGTAGCCGGGTGCATGGGGATAGCCGTGGGCCATGTCAAACTTCTCCAGCGCAAACGCGTACTCCGCCCCGTCCGAGTCGGCGATCACTGGGGGTATGAAAGGAATCCGCGTCGCCACCACTAATACCACCAGAGCTGCGGCGATGATCCAATCAATTCGTGTCAATTTCGCTTGCGGGCCAGGCAGTTCTGCCATAGTTGCGGTTCCCCTACTCAGCGCGCTTCTCCACTTTGGTTTTGTGCGGCTGTTGGGCATCCAACCAATTGACTTCCATCTGCCGATTTTCCCGGTGATAGATGACTATGAGGTCAATTGTTTCCGGCGGGTAAGGACAAGG
>JALGTV010000194.1 GCA_029821215.1 Candidatus Zipacnadia bacterium
ACCTTAGGTGGCTTATGGACGATCGTGGCGATGATTACCCGCCAGCCCCAATATAGCTTCTGGATTTAACTTAAACGGTGGCTCACTTCCCACAGGCTTGGGAAGTGAGCCACCGCTCTTAGTGTTGTTGGCGGAGGGAAAGGGATTGGGACTCTCCGGTGGCGAAAAGCACTGTAAGACTCTGGTGTTTCTAATCTGTGTGGCCTTGAAGTATGCCCGAATAGGAAACAGGACTTCAGAGGATGACAGAATATCGACGAGCTGATAAACCGACCCTTTATTTTATTGGGGTTACCACCAGCCAGTCCTCAATCATGAGGGTGTTCCCGGCCTGGGCAGACTATCTGGAGCTGGGGAATTGCCAAATTCGGGGTGTAGACTTCAAGCCCCACGCCGAGCCGCAAGGCTACCGCGCAGTGGTTGAACATATTAAGGGAGACGAACTATCGCGGGGAGCGCTGGTCACCACCCACAAGCTTGACTTGCTGGATGCCTGCCGCGATTTGTTTGATGAACTGGGGCCTTATGCCGAGCTACTCGGGGAGGTCAGTTGCATCTCTAAACGTGACGGGAAACTGGTCGGTCATGCCAAGGACCCCATCACTAGTGGCCTGGCCCTGGAAGCCTTCCTGCCCGACAACTACTGGGCCCGATAGGGGCGGAGGTATTTGTCATGGGAACGAGAGGTTCTTCGCTGGCGATTACCTCCTACCTTTTGAGAGAAGAACATGAGCCAAACCATCCCGCGCAGATTATCGTTTCCAACCGTAGCACGCCTCGCCTGGAAGGTATGGAGAATATCCACTAGCAACTGAACTGGGGTATCCCGGTCCAGTATCTCCATAGTCCCAGCTCTGAGGGCAATGACGTAATTCTCAATGATCTGAAACCATATTCCTTAGCCATCAATGCAACTGGTTTAGGCAAGGACACACCCGGGTCGCCTATTACCGATGCCGCCACCTTCCCGGAGCACGGCATCGTCTGGGATTTTAATTACCGGGGAGATTTGATATTCCTGGACCAGGCCCGCGCCCAACAACAAGCACAGGACCTGCGCATTGAGGACGGCTGGATTTATTTCATCCACGGCTGGACGCGGGTTATTGCTGAGGTATTTCACATTGACATTCCCACCAGCGGGCCGGTCTTTGATGAACTGAGCAGCGTCGCTGCTCGGGTACGGAGATAGTCGACAGCAGACCACCGACCAGTCGCCAGTAGTAGATAACCAATGAAGAAAATCCTGATAACTCCCCGATTACTAACCAAGGATCCTCTTGAGGCGCTGGATTTGCTGAGGGCGGCCGGTTACGAGCTGGTATTCGCCCGGCCTGGCCAGCAACCAACCGAAGACGAGTTAGTCAAGTTGCTACCGGGTTGTGTCGGCTACCTAGCCGGGGTAGAGCGTATTACAGCGCGAGCGCTGCAGACGGCCGACAAATTGCAGGTGATTAGCCGCAACGGAACAGGTATTGATAACATAGACCTTCAGGCAGCCGAAAAACTGAATATTCGCATTTGCCGGGCCGAAGGGGCCAATACCAGAGGGGTAGCAGAATTGACGATTGGGCTGCTGCTGGCGCTGGCCCGGTCTATTCCCTACTGTGACAGAATGATTAGGGAAGGAGGCTGAGTGAGGCCAAAAGGTGTAGAGCTGAAGAACAAGACTCTGGGGATTGTCGGCTGTGGGAGAATCGGCAAACAGGTGGCCGAGCTGGCTCTGGGTTTGGGGATGAAGGTTGTCAGCTATGATGTAGTCCCTGATCATTCTTTTGCACCCACGGAGAACTTCCAGCACGTGAACCGAGAGGCATTATTGGACCAGGCCAACTTCATCAGCCTACATTGTCCACCGCCCCCAGACGGCGAACCGGTCATAAATAGAACCAGTATTGAGAAAATGAAGCAGGGGGTAATGATCATCAATACCGCCCGGCCAGCGCTATTAGACGAAGCTGCAGTGCTGGAGGCCATCCAGAGCAATCACATTACTGGTCTGGCGGTAGACGTGTTTGATCCCAAACCGCCAGTGAATAACGAATTGGTTAATAACAATCGGGTGATTGCTACGCCCCATATCGGGGATTACAGCGCCGAAAGCAGCTCGCGAGCCGCACAGGCGGCTGTGGAGAACTTGTTCAACTGCTTGGCATGAGAGCGCAATAATTGTAGGTAGAAATGAGTCAACCTGAAGTATTTCAAATAATAGCGCAGTATCGGCTAATTCCGCTGGTCACCATTGACGCGGTCACCGATGGGGTGCTTCTGGCTGATGCTCTAACGGAGGGTGGGTTGCCGGTGGCAGAAATAATTTTTCGCACGGCCGCCGCGCCCCAGGTCATCAGACGAGCAGCCAACTTGGAGCTGCCCTTTGTCCCCGGAGTAGCTACCCCCAGCGAGATTGAGACAGCGATGGGGCTGGGGGTGGAGGCACTCAAATTCTTTCTGGCTGAGCGCGGTGAGGGCGCGGATATGATCAAGACATTATCGGCCGTGTCCGGACATACTGGGGTGCAATTCGTCCCCACGGGCGGCATAAACCAGGACAACCTGGAGGAGTGTATATTGCCCTAAGCTCAGTTCTCGCGGTAGGCGGGTCGTGGCTGGCTACCAGGGATGACATCACCGCCGGCAACTGAGCCCGCATCGCTGAGAAGTGCCGCCTGGCCGGAGAAGTCGTCAAACGCCTGGCTATAAAGCGCCGTGAAGAGGATGTCTGCTAAAAGGTTACCAATTCTATCCACCTGGGATTCCCCATATGCTTTGTTGCTATGTTTAGCATTCTCTGTCTCCTGCACTGATTCCTCCTGCTGCGGATGATTTAGCTAACAAGACCCGAGGGTGGAAGACTTCTGACGGGGATTGTGCCCCGAATCAAGCAAACCTGACAGCTCGTGGGCGATAGCAGACACAGTCCCGCCCGGGCATGAGCCAAACCACCCATCCTTCGCCACGGTGAGGTCATAGTCACCCGGCACCAGGCGCTAAAGCCCAGATTCGTTCCAGTATCTGCTTGAAGAGCTCCTTGGATACTGCCACCTCCGCCATCTGGAAGATTACTTGTCATGCATGGTGAACTACCTTGGCCCCGATTTTGATCAACTTAACCTGGATACTACGTAGTGACCAGTGTCGTACGCTGGCCGGCAGGGCCAATCGCCGCAGGAAGTTGCCCAGGTT
>JALGTV010000195.1 GCA_029821215.1 Candidatus Zipacnadia bacterium
TCTATGGTCACGTTGGGGCGGGATTCGTATATGATACCAATTACGCCCATAGGCACGGCTACCTTCTGGATGCGCATCCCATTAGGTCTGGTCCACTCTTCAATAACCTGCCCCACCGGGTCCTCTATCGCGATAATCTCTTCCAGGGCTGCTGCCATCTTCTCTATGCGCTCTTCATTGAGCAGCAGCCGATCCAGCATCGCCGCTGACAGCCCCCCCTCCTCCCCGCGTTCCATATCAATAGCGTTAGCTCGCTGTATCTTGGCCTTTCGGGCTCGCAGCAATTCCGCTGTACGGGTTAGAGCCGCATTACGTTGCTCCTCCGAGCTATTCCTGACTGTTGTGCTGGCGTCATAGGCACGTTGGGCAAATTCGGCTACTCGTTCTCGTACTGTCATTGCTTATCACCTGTATTCACTGATCACATTGCCTAATTATTTCTGTGTGCTTCCCCTTGTACTCTCTCGCTCCAACCGCCCGGTGGCATAGGAAACTGCGAGGTACACTGCCGCCGTACTGCCTACTTCCACCAGCAGCAGCGCGTCTATACTGAGCAAACTACCTGCTGCCAGAAGGAAAGTTAACATGCCCGCCCCACAGGCCGATAGCAGCAATCGGCGGAAGCTGCGGCGCACACCCGTCGCCAGGCGATTGCCCAACCACCCACTGAACACCGCCGCTGCCAGCCCCACACCCACCGCCATTCCCGCCACCAGCCCGCCACCAGGCTCATCACCACTAACGGCCAGTCCCAGGGCCATCCCTATCTCTACACCAGCAATAAGACCCAACACCCCGCATTCGGAGCCAGTAAAGTAGCCGCCCGCTTCCAGTTCCTCCGGCGGTACCGAGAAATCATAGCCGCAGTACCGGCAATACAATCCCTGTTTACCTCGCACCAGCCGGCGTCCACACCGTGGGCACTGTTGCTCCACCATTATTCAACCCCTTCCCGGGGGCCCCATCTAATTACTTCCCCACCACCACAGGCAGATGTTTCTGCGGACATCCGCCCCTACATGGAGGAAGGAAACACACTCGCCCCTTGGGCAGATACCTTTGTCCAAACCACGCGAGCCTGGATACCTCGCCCCCCAAAAGCCGCCCGCATTGCTTCGGCTATTTTGCTATCTTCACTGGCCGCGAAGGCCACTATCGTGGGCCCCGACCCACTCAGAGCCGCCCCATAAGCTCCAGCCTGCACAGCCGCCGCGATAACTTCCTCCATCCCGGGTATGAGATGAGCCCGGTAGGGCTGGTGAAGCCGATCCTTCATCGCTACGGGCAGCAACTGCCAGTCTTCACTGACCAGGGCGGCAAGCACCAGAGCTCCGTGGCCGGTATTGAATACCGCATCGGCAAATGGTACTTCTTCCGGCAGGACCTGGCGAGCTGCTTCGGTGCTCACCTCAAACTCAGGCATGACCAGGGCCACCGCGAGCTGTTCGGGAGCAGGCAGCGCCACGCAGTACACTTCACCCTCCTGGATACTGCACGCCGTCAGTCCCCCGTATAGGGCCGGGGCGACATTGTCCGGATGCCCTTCCATCTCAGCAGCTATCTGTAGCAACTGCCCCGTCGGAATTTCCGCCTGAAGAAGCTCGTTGGCAGCGACCAATCCGCCCACGATAGCCGCACTGCTGCTGCCCAGTCCCCGGGCCAGGGGGATATGGTTTTCCTGCCTCAACCGCCAGTTCGGCACCACCACATCGGCCTGTGCCGCTACCCGGTTGGCCGCCTGCAATACCAGATTGGCGTTACTGAGAGGCAATTGCCCGGCTCCCTCGCCTCTCACTTGCACCTCGGTCACAGCGGCTACCGATAGCTCCACCGTGTTGTGCAGAGTCAGCGCCAGCCCCAGACAATCAAAGCCAGGGCCCAGATTGGCGGTAGTGGCCGGAACGCGAACCTTGATCGCTTCAGGTACTGACATCGGAGAAAATACTCCTGTGGGCTTCAACCAGTTCTTTTACCCTTACGTCGCCCGGTTCGTGGGTGTACATACGAGGTAAGCGTCTCGTAAACCAGCAAGCTACTTCCTGAACCACTGTGTTGCACCGCTCGGCGATCTCCGCTATGGTGATGCTTTCCTCTCCCTGCTGGCCGATCATCACCACTTCCTCACCCACCTGCGCGCCACCTATCGAGCCGACATCAATGATAGTGCAGTCCATGCAGATTGCCCCTACTACCGGCACCCGCTGGCCGCGCACCAGAACATCAGCATTATTGGACAGCGCCCGGCTATATCCGTCGGCGTAGCCCACCGGCAACAGGGCTACCTGGGTGTCATGGGGGGCTTTCCACGTGCGCCCATAGCTTACTGCCTGGCCTGCTGTCACCGGTTTGACATGGCTTATCGTGGTCCGCAGGGTCATAGCCGGTCGCATCGTCGGCATATAGACGCCCCCGGGATTGCGAGGAATACCATATATCAATGCCCCCGGGCGAACCGCATCCAGCCACGACTCCGGGTAACGGACAATGGCACAGCTATTGGCACAATGCTTAAGCGGTATACAGTAGCCCAGTGCTGCCTCGGCCTGCCCCACTGCTTCTTTGAATCGGCTCAACTGCTCCAGCGTAAACTGCGGGTCAGTAGGCGAGCTGGCGAAATGAGTAAAGATGCCCTGAATGGACAGTCCCGGCAGCGAGGCCAAACGCTCACAGTATTCACTAATGTCCTCGGCCGCCACCCCCAGCCGGTGCATACCGGTATCAACTTTGATGTGTACCTTAGCAGGTCGGTTCTGTGCCTGGGCAGTCTCAGAAAGAGCTTCCGCACCCCCGACATCTGTCAGCGGGACATGGAATCCGTATTCTACTATGGTCGGGGCCGCTTCGCGAGGAGTACCGCTGAGGATAAGTATCTCGGTCTTTATGTCCGCATCGGTTAGCTCCAGGGCTTCTTCAACAAACGCTACCGCCAGCATCCCCGCCCCGGAGTTCACTGCCACCTGAGCTACCGGCACGGCTCCATGCCCATAGCCATCAGCCTTGATGACCGCGATAATTTCCCGCTGGGGACCCAGAACCGACTTAAGATTGCTGATATTATCAGCAATGGCCGACAGATTTATCTCCAGCCAGGCAGGACGCGTCAGGATCTGCGACCCCCTCACTGAACGTCAATATCGCCTACAGGTCTTATGGTAACTACTACTAGCTAGGTCAGGTCAACGCCAATGTCAACCTGCGGCTGGCCCACTGCCACGAAGTGAGACAGCCACTTTACCGCCTCCCGGAGAGCATTTATCAGACTACTGTGATCGCGGCAACTATCAACTACCGCCCTTTCTGGCTTACTTCGTACGCTTGCAGGTAGGCCAAGAAATGGGTGGCGAATATAGTGCCGCCCACGGCTATCAATCCGGCCCACAGTATGCCGTGATAATAGTAGCCAGCCGTAATGAGCCGCT
>JALGTV010000196.1 GCA_029821215.1 Candidatus Zipacnadia bacterium
CCCCCCACCCCATATCAGGGGCGACAGCACCGCTGCCATCTGGACGGCAAATTGGGTTGCGTAACAACACAATTGGGAGGAGGTTGCCGATATTAATTTGAGGAAGTATCATTATACCGGTCTCATCAATGAGTCATCAGAGGACTAGCCATGAAGAGATTACGATTAGTCTGCTGGATAGGCGCGGCGCTACTGTTAGCTACCAGTTTGGGCCCGGCAGCTATCAACCCCGAAACTGTAGCCTATCTCAAAGATGCCGTGGTACTGATTGAAGTTGACCTGGAGGCGACAGCCACCGGTGATGCCGCCGGCGGCTCAGGCAGTGGCTTCGTCATTAGTGAAGATGGTCTGATTGTCACTAATGCGCATGTGGTGGCCCCGGAAATCGAGACAGAGGGCGGACGGACAGCAGTCGCTGACCAGCGCACGGTGACGGTTACCTTTCATCCCAACACTGCGCGAGAACGCAGCTTTACCGCCGAGGTATTGCGCGAGAATGCAGACCTGGACTTGGCCCTGCTGAAAATCTCCACCTCCACCCCCACCCATCTACAACTGGCCGATTCTGACATGGTCTACGAAACCCAGCCGGTCTATGTATGTGGTCATCCACTGGGACTGAGGGAGATTTCCATTCGCTCGGGCGCGGTGGCCGCTCGCCGCACCTGGCAGGGCAGCAAATACCTGGAGCACGATGCGGCGGCTGAAGCCGGTAACAGCGGGGGGCCGTTAGTTGATGAGCAGGGACGGGTCGTAGGGGTGCACACCCTGACACTGGCCGCCTCATCAATGCTGACTAAGTTTGCTATTCCTGCTAATGTGGTGGACATATGGCTGCGCAGTGCGCCGGCCCAGGACCCAGAGCGTCAGGCTCCTGGTAGCCGCGTCCAGCAGATTCTGGAGGCCGCTGGCCTGTACTACGATGATGAAGGGGAAGGCGTCTTCTCGCTTCCCTATGAGAATGATATGACAGTCTACATGCACGAGTACCAGGACTTCCTCCGCGGTTACGTGGACCTGGGATACTTGCCCGGAGATGACCGGGAAGAACAAGGCCAAGCAGCACTGGCGGCCCTCCGCCTGAACTTTACTGATTTAGCTGGCCGCCTGAGCGTACACACGACGGCGGCAGACGAATATGAACTGTACTGGGAATTCCAGGTGCCCTTGTCGGCGGCTACTGCTGAATTTGTTACCTTTATGGGTATGGTCGGGGCCCAGCAGTCAGCGTATTGGCTGGCGTTGCTGGAGGACATTGATGCTGACCAACCGGAGGGCATAGAACTGCCCGGCGACGACGAGGAGCTGTTTCAAACGGTAGGGGAATTGCTGGAGCAGACCGGCTTGATCTACGAACAGGATGATGAGAACGGGTGCTATGTCCTGCCCTACGAGAACGGTGAGGAACTTGACGTCCGGATGCAAATCTGGAAAGGGACAGTCTGGACCTATACCTACCTGGGCGGAATGCCCGGCGAGGACGAAGAGGAACAAGGCCGGATCGCCATTGAACTGCTGAACCGTAATTGGGACGACCCGTTCGGGCGACTAAGCTTAGATTCATATTATGACCTGGTGTGGGAAAGTCAGGTACCGGTAGATTTTCTGACCCCAGACTACTTGACTATCCTGGCCAATACCTGTGCCAATCAGGCGACCGATTTCTGGGAGGACTACGGGTTTACACCCTTCAACGAACCGGAAGAATAGCGCTATCGCCAGCCGTCCCCTTCAACTTAGGGCCAGTGTGCGTGACCTACCGTGAACAGCTACCGCTAACGACTGCCGCCAGATGAGTGTGGGTCGGTGCGTTAACGTCGGCTTGTTGCCCCGCGAAATCATCCTCGCGCAGCCCGGGCGGGGGAGGCGACTTGCGGACTGTATGCTGCACCGGATAGGAGGCCCGCAGCTCATCCTGGTACAGGCCGATCTCTTCAATGGGGATGCGTTTGAAGCCTAATGCGTACGCGGGCGAGTCGTCCCGGAGGTGGAAGTTCAAACCCTCGGCATCCACGAAGTGGGGATCTTCATCTACCAAGTTATCCTCGATAATCAGGTAGGGCCGCGCCACAGCTTCGATTTCATCCCACCGACTGCCCCAGCAGACGTTTCGGGCGATGATGTTGCCCTCAGGCACTAACGGGTTGCCCTCCAAAATCGTAGCTAACTTCGGATAACGTACGCTGTAGGGAGGATTCTGGAAATTCACTGCCCTCAGCTTTTCATACATCCGATGCTCGCCGCCCTCGACGGTGTATACCTTCGCCCAGCCCATCCCCCGGGCATCGACATAGACTGCCGGGGAGCACTCCACCAAGACGTTGTTCTCAATGGTGTTATCCTGGCCGCCACAAATGCCCGTGGACTGCGTTACCCGATAGAAGATATTCCCGTAGATGGTCGTTCCGCAAAAAGTGTCATCCAGGTAGACTCGTAACATACGCTGTGGATCTCGTTGAACTCGATGAGATGGTCGTTGCCCCCGAACCCAATAGCTTCGTGCGGGACGTTATGGATCAGATTGTGGGCGGCCCGATGGCCCACCCCACGCAGCGAGATGGCCGGGCGGCCGATCCGATTCCACCGGCTTTAGTGGTGGACGTGATTGTTTTCGGCGTAATGGCCGGCCGGGGTGAGTGTTAGGCGGTTACCGCCACTCAGACGGATGCCGTCATCGCCGGTTTCGTATATGTCGCAGCCTACCACCCCATTGGCCATATCCCCCCCCGATATGTCCACGGCCCAACTGCCAACGTTGCAGATGGTGCATCCGACTATCCGGTTGTCCGTGCCCCCCGAGATGCTAACTGCCGTCCCCCGCGCCGCCTCCAGAATCATCCCGCGCAGGGTCAGGTGGGAGGTGTTCTTCATCGTCACCAATGTGGGCAGGACTGACACTACGGCGGTGCCTTCCTCAATGGGTGCCGGCGGCTAGAAGTAAAGAATCCCCGTCTCGCGGTCCAGATACCGCTCCCCGGGCATGTCCAGCTCCGCCAGGACATTGAAGACGTAGTACCACTGACCCTTGCGATAGCCGTACGTATGGTAGGGCGGGACCAACGAGATGATGCGGTTTTCGGTGTCAATGGACTCCACCTTCTGGCGCTGGTCGGCCCAGTCCCAGAACCAGTAGCCGTGCAGCCAGACCTCAGTCTCCTGGGCCCACCGCTGGGGGCGGTCGCCCTCGTAGACGAACTTGCCGATTTTGTCACCCTTGGTGCCGCGGATGTCGTACGGCGCGCTACCTACCACATCCACAATATTGACAAAGTCCTCATTGGGCCACCGCGCCAGGGTCATTGGCCGGTCCTGGAAGAAAAGCTCCAGCTGCTTGCCTTCGGCTATTACTTCCCCAAAGTCCGTGACGCCCTGCGCCTTCAGGTCCACCTGGAGCACTTCACCACGGGCAGCGGGGTCCAGTCGGTTCAGAACAGCCGTGTCACTGACCGGCTGGAATGCTGCTCCTGGAATCTCCACGCCGCCGATGAGCCGTACTTCTTCATCCGGGTAGGCACGGTAGATAATGAGCGCTTCGGGCGTGCCGCTGTCTTCGGCGGTCAGCTCAAAAGTGTCAGCCAGCGGATAACTACCGCCACGGAGCCACACGGTTACACCACCCTCTGGTAGTAGCCCTGCCTGCTTGAGCTTGCGGATCTCGTCCCGCGCCCGCTCCAGCGTCGCGAACGGCCCATCATCGCCCTCGGCATTAGGCTCGGCTAACTTGCCTGACCAGTCATCATTGCCGTTGGGTGCCACATAGAACACCGCGTCATCCTCCACGGCTTTTGCACCACCTATTAGCGCCTACCATCATTACCGGTCCCAAAATCACACTGGCTGTATGTATTCGTACCATTTCCGATCAAACCTCCCGCGATGTCGGAGTTCGTCATATGAGACTGTTCCAAGAGTCGCCTTAGATTATGCCAGGGGGAGCTTGCTGTCAATAAGAGGGGTGAGCCAGAATCATGGATAGTGGTTGGACCACTCTCTTGTAGCAGCGGTGACGTGGCTTATGCAGAGACAACAGCCAAAGCAGCTTCTTTGGTATGATCTATGAAGAGCTAATTCCTTCAGACTATCTGTTGCGCAGACGGGCAGCGGCCGCCTACGCGCCATAGCTTCGGCGACAGCGGGTGGTTTGCTTGTCTGCAGTCCCAAGCGACCGCTGGGAAGACGATGCCGGGCTCCTGGTGAAGTGCTGGCGTCAATTTGACTGGGCCGCAACACCCGCCACGAGTAGCCGCGGTCATCTGAATAGGCTTCCCAGAACCAATCTAAGTTGGTGCGCAGCAGCATCATCAGCCGACCATCAGACAACTCGGCCAAGGTGCCCTCCATCGCCCCGTCGTGGTTACCGCAGCCACAGCCGAGGCAGTGTCGTGGGAACAAGCCGTGAGAACGGTACCAGTAGACACACCGGTAAGAAAGTACACTATCAGGTCGGGAATCATCAGGAAAGTGTGTGCGGCTCGCAAGATGGGATCGTCTGTTTGGCGCATGGCAAAGAGCTGAAAAACTGTGTGGATACGATTAACTGTCAAGCCGGTGATCTCAAACAACCTTTCAGAGCTCAGATGCCGATAGGCCTGCCTAACCATTCCCTGGGTGCGCCGGTCCCGATAGTGCACTGGATTCTGCAGTAGTGTTCCGTCACTGGCCAGCAGGCCAAAATCAATGCTCCACGAATCAATCCCCATACTGGCCAGGGAGTTGCCATACTCAGCTACATACTTGCGTAACCCCTGCAGTACGTTGTTGTACAGCCACAGGATGTCCCAGTACAGCCTACCGCCGACTGACACCGGTTCATTACAAAACCGGTGGATTTCTTCCCGACAGATCCGATCACCCTTGAGTCTGCCCAGGACGGCTCGTCCACTCTCTGCTCCCAGGTCACAGGCTATGAAATTGTCAGTATCCATGGTTGGCTGACCTGTTTCCCTTCCTGGTACCACCGGCTATGTTAGTCCCATAGCTTGCCCAATTGCGGTCCGCACTGTTCGGCCACCGAGGACAATTACAAGACCATCTGCGCCGCCGCTCTGGCTGACGGGCATTTGTTACTAAGTGAATCGCCTCTGGATATCAATATTCAGAAACAAGTCAATATTCTGGTCACCGACATGGGGATTGATATGGCTGATATTATCCTGTATCAGGTTACGGGAGGGTTGGGATACGGCGCAGAATATGCTTATTCCATCCTGGAACGCACCCGCCTGGCCGCCTTGAATGGCGATAAGATGCTACAGATGCCGATGCTGTCCATAGTCGGCTCGAAGGCCTGGCGGGTCAAGGAAGCCTGGCAGTCCAAAGATGAAGCCCCAGAATGGGGGCCGCTGGAGGAGCGTGGCATAATATGAGGCCGCCACCGCAAACAGTGATCGGGTTGAGCAATGTTTCCCAGAGAGGGCTGTATCG
Source organism: Candidatus Zipacnadia bacterium (assembly GCA_029821215.1). Taxonomy (GTDB): domain Bacteria; phylum Armatimonadota; class Zipacnadia; order Zipacnadales; family Zipacnadaceae; genus JALGTV01. Next base: position 5,425 of record JALGTV010000196.1, read on the forward strand.
GGAATTGCTCAATCGCATTTATCTGGTGATGACGGTGGCTAATGGACTGGATACTGCTTCGCAACGTCTACTGCGATGACTTCATCAAGGCCTACCGCAAGTAGGCTTGTCTGTGCAGACGGGTCATTAGGTGATGAGGCTGTATAATTTCGGTGAAAATTTTGCATTTGGGGGGACTTTCTCGCAGCGGTTGTTAGACGACCTGGAGCCGCTATCAGATATGCGCGAGATACTGGCTGAACGAGCCGGCAGCCAGCCCGGTCGCGGGGGCATGTTTGCTCTGGCCCCTCCAGTGGCCGATTTGATCACCCAATACGAGATCAATCACCAGAACATCAGTCTTCTGGTAATGGGCACTGTAGATCAGGGTGGCACTGGCTGCATGTGCCCGGAAAACGCCACCCGGCGGACGATTCTGCGCGAATTGGCCGACGGGGACTGCGATGATCTGCTGCTGGCGGTCTTCAGCTCCTATTGTGGAGTCTGTGATGAACCCCGTAGGGGCGCTGCCGTTTGCCTGACCAGCGGCTTGCTGCCCAGCGAGAATATCCTCAGTATTATCCGCGCCAGTCAGATGCCGGTCATTGCCTCCGACGAAGGTACCTTCAAACTGACCTCTGAGATATCAGACCTGGTCGCCAAACTAACTAGATATTGGTATCAACGAGCAGGCCATATCCTCTGACTAACAACTTGGGGGATATACGCACCTACCTCTGCGCTCTGGCAATTGCGAAGTGAATGGCTTGCCTCGGGGTTAATACACCATTTGTGCGGCTCCGTCGGACCTTTATGCCTTCGGTGCCGATTGAAGTAACCAGTCAGTTCGTGGCGAGGGTGGCAGCGGGGCTATGCTGCTGCTGCTGCTTCCAGTAGGCTTTCTGGTATTCGTAGATCCATAACTGCTGATGGTAGACCAGGGTGCGTGGCCACAGGACATTAACAGCTAATAGGGGGCCACCCAAGGGGGCAAATATCCAGAAAAAGCCGATTATGTAACCGATGGCTGCCATCAGGAACCAGGGGGCAACAGTAATAATGAGAGTATCAGTGCTATCCAGGATACTTGATACATCGCCGCCTTCACGCAGTCGGGCCAGTCGGTCACGGAGAAAAGCAATGTGAAGTGCGGCCACCGGCAGTCCCAGCAATATCCCCATCAATATGCAAAACAACAAGCCCGCCCATCCCCACGAAATCGCCATCAACATTCCCGGGCCGCGCACAACAAACAGCGATGAGTCCGGGTGGAGATAAGCCAGGTACTTCACTGAGAGTATGTCTAATAATAATGGTAGTAGCAGATACGCTGATAGCTTGATTGCCGGGTGTTCAGATATCGCTGGCCTGGGCACACCAGCACCTCCCTAAGACGCGCCTGGGGCTACAGATGTTACCAATGGTGGCATTTGCCGTCTGAACGGCGTAACTGTGTGTTGAAAGCTAACCTGCCGCCTGGGCGCTACCAGCCCTAAAGTGATTGACGCGCGGCGGGATCACGGGCTGGCAGATTTCGTTGCCTTCAACGCACCAGTAAAGGTGAGGAATCCGGGGCGCACTTCCACGCTCTTCAGTTTAATCCCACTCTGGTCCAAGCGCTGGTGGACCGAGTCGGTGAGTATATTGATCAAGCTATCTCGCACAAGCCCGGTGATTCCCAGTTTACCGGCCCTGACTTTCGTCACCTGCAGCTTCAGCTTGCCATCTACTACTTCCGGGACAACTTTGGCCCGAATTCGGACGGGCACAAAG
>JALGTV010000197.1 GCA_029821215.1 Candidatus Zipacnadia bacterium
CGCGGGAGACCGGGCTGTGGACGGTCAAGATGGTGAAATAGCTGAAGTTGGAACAACCAGAGGTTCAGTGGCCGCTGCTCAATTCCAATACCTCCTATGCTTTTGCCGCCGCCGATGCTCCGTGTCGGTTACCTTGAGTGTGACCAAGCTGATAAGGTGAATCTGTCATTATTTCTCCTGTCGCTTTCGTCGCCGAGAGATTCGGAGCTTCTTGGGAACTGATGTCAGTCCCACTGTTGTCCCGGGGGTTGTTGCCAACCATTTTTATGTTCCTCCTCGGAATTGCCCTATGCGGTGCAAACAACTCGCTATTTCGCCTGCGCAGGGCCCTGCCGTTTCTCGCGACCTGCTGGCAGCGGCTATTCGAATCATTGCCACCGTCCCAGTCAATGGGCCAAGTACGCTGCACAGCCCTGTATTCTGGTTCGTGTCGCAGACCACATGCGATACTGATCCAGCGAGACTGCGTCAAAGGTTACAGCTTGAGCAACTACGAGCCGGTCAACTCATCAGTGGCTGTGTTCACGCCGGACGTTATTGCACTACGCAGCGTGGCCCAGACGGCAGCAGCACCCACGACCAGAATCGCCAGCAGTAAGGCGTACTCCACCGTGGTGACACCGTCTTCGTCACTCCACAAAGCCCGGATGGTTTCCATCATTCTCATTCCTTTCGCGAATGGTAGTTCGCCAGTAATTAGGTGCATCTCCCGGCGTGTGTGTAAATGCCGTCACCTGAATACGAAGTGTCCAGCGTCACTAGTAACTATGAGCTGGTCAACTCAGCACTGGCCGCGTTCACGCCTGAGGTCATCGCGCCGCGCAGCGCGACCCACACGGCAGCAGCGCCCACGACCAGAACAACCAGCATCAAGGCATACTCCACCGTGGTGACACCATCCTCATCGTGCCACAAAGCTCGGATGGTTTCCGTCATTCCCATTCCTTTCTCGAATGGTAGTCCGCCAGCTATTAGGCAATCTCCGAGCATACGTGCAAGGCCGTCACCTAAATAAGAAGGGTCCGGCATCGCCCGTAGCTGCGATATTGACACACGCTACCCGTTAGCGCCAGTAAACGGACTTCGAGTAAGTCCCGCCTATAGTCAGCTACTCACCCGGGCAGGCCGGGCCGTTGAGTGGTGCACTTTCCGCGAGCTGGCCGGCCTTCACGGCCACCAAGACGGTACCTTCCGCGTAGTTGCCATCCAGCGTGAAGCAGTACATCTGGCTGCCGTCGGTCGCGAGCCCGAAATCATACTTCAGGCCGCGCACACCAGTCGTGGGGTCGGGATCGGCGAAAACAACCTCACCGTCCGGACTGTACGCGACGATGTCCTCCCAGACGATACACTCTGGCAGCCCGGCAGTGAAGTGACTGAGGCCCGGGGGTTCGCCGTTACCTTCGACTAGGTAACAGAAGCATGTCGTCCCGTTGCAGTCGCTACTGCCCATATACGTTACGGTGTACCCGGAGACAACTACCGGGTCACCCTGGGCCTCTGCCCACGAGGAAGGAGACGGACACTCCCCACACTCCTGGCACGAATTGCTACCTCCACAGCCCGCCAATACCGCCAAACTCAAACACACAACTACAGCAAGTACGCTCTTACTGAGTACAGACATCTTCGTTCCTCTCATTTCCGTTTTTGGGTTGGCGCATTTTATGCGCATAGTCTTTTATTCGCTTCTGAAACCCTCCGGCGCAGACCGCCGGCGGATATTCACACTATAAGATGAGACGAATTCCCGGCTGACCCGGCAGCGGATTGTCAACTGTGCCTATGAAAGTCAACCCAGCGCCGTTTACTCTGATGGTGTTGGCTATTAGTGAACCGTCTTGCACCTGCTGGTTGGCGCCATTGAAGACTAACCCACCGTTGGGAGCGAACATAAGGCCCTCGCTATTCGAGCTGGCCCCGTTAAACGTTATGGCGTTGCCCGAGGTAGTTGCGTAGGAGATCAGCGCTATGCCGTCCAGGTAAGGTGTAAAGCTCTCACACGAACCGTTGAAGGTGATTGTGCCCTGGGCCACTATTGTTATATGGTCGAAAACCTGCTTATTGGCGTTGATAGTGACATCGCCCTCTACCTTGTATAGTGCGTTCCGCCAAATGGTACTCGTATCGCTGACAGTCAGGTCACCCAGAATATGTATTCTGCCGCTGGGCAGTGTGCCATCAGCAGCAACCGTGATTTGGTTAACAGTAATATCAGTGGGAAAGTCTTCCCACTGGTAGTCCACCGGGTAGGGTTGCACCGTGGACTCAAAAGTCCCACCGATGATGTCAACTTTGTCCTCGTGAATCTTGCAGGTATCAACATATTCCACTGCCCCGGTAATCACATGCTTTATCCCATTGAGTGTGATGGCGCTGTTAGTGTGAATCGAACCTTCTATGTACGTGGAACTGCCCTCGTAGGTGAAAACAGCGATTTCCGGATCGTCACTGCCTGCGAATATACAGCCCTTGTCGCCAGCAGGATCTTTGCGGACGGCCGTCGCACTTCTGGTGACAACGTCTTCATACAGCCCGAAAATAGGGGCAAAGGCGTAGTCAACTCCCGCCTGCCCGGTTACAGCTATGCCGTGAATGCACGGCCCCAGCCGTCCATACCCGGGCACCTCCTCTCCGGGCGCGTAGTAGAGTATCCCGTCCTGTGGCGTGATGCTCACCGGGGCTTTTCGTCCCTCGTTGTTGGCGGTAACATATGTTTCAGCTTCCACTGTGGCCACACTGAAGCCAGGAGCCGGGAGCTGACTGGCACCCGCCAAGGCTGCGGCATCTACTGTATCTTGAACTGTCTGGGCGCGTATGCACAGCAGCCCTACATCTACGGTTAAGCAAGCACAGCCAAGCAGGACCATTCACCCCACCAATACAATCGCCACGACCGCCCCGCTTTTGTGCTCCCGAGTGCCTTTGTCTACCGGACCACGTTCCGAATGTTTCCGTTGCGTCCACATGTCTATCCCCCTCCTGGCGCATTGCTAGTGTTCATACGATGGCATTATAGACTTTTTCAGGGAATTTGTTAAGCCTTCGTCAAACATTTATGACGAAATTGTGTACAACGCCTTCGCAATAGCATACCCACCCTCATACAAGT
>JALGTV010000198.1 GCA_029821215.1 Candidatus Zipacnadia bacterium
GTCCGGTACTCTATTGCTCCGGCAACAAAGAAAAGCAAGCCTTTATACATGCACTGATTCAAAACGTGAAACATGCCGCCCGCCATGCCAATGGCCCCAACCGTGCCGCCGGCGACAGCAGCGGCCGTGCCGGCAGCGATCCCCAAGAACATGTAACCGCCCTGCCCGACTGTACTCCAGGCCAGGAGCCTTTTGGAGTCGTTTTCCAGAAGAGCCCTCACGGCAGCGAACAGAATGGTGACAGCGCCAATGACGCCGAGCAAGAGACTGAAAATCTCAATCGGGCCAGAGAATCTACGCAATAGAGCCAGCCCAAAGACAAAGTAAATGAATAGGCACAGCCCGTATATGCCCTTCCTTACGAGCACTCCCGAAAGTACCGAGGAAAACGGGCTTACCGATTCGGCATGGGCATCGGGAAGCCAGGTATGAACCGGCCATAGCGCGTTGATGATCAGGAAGGTCACAGAGAGCATGACGGTGATAAAGACTACGTAACCTAGAGAAGCTGCTCCCATATAAGCAGAAAGAGCCCCTATCTCCAGCGTGCCATACGTCACGTACAAGGAGATAATCACAACCAGCATGGCCACGGAACCAATGAGCGACATGATTATGTACTTCAGCCCGGCGGCGACGGCTCTACCCCCCTTATGGCTTATCAGAAGATATGTGCTCCAGCTCATCACCTCCCAGAAAATGTAGAACGATATTAGATCGCCTGCTACCACTGTTCCCAGCATGGCGGCATTGATGAACAGCATACTGAAATAATAGTAATCCAGCCGCTCGCCACCCTTCATATACTCCAATGAGTATATGATTGACAACAGCCCAATACCGACGATAGTAGCAGCAAAGAACCACGAGAGCATATTCAGTCTCAAAATAAGCGGAACGCCCATGAAGCTAATAGTCAGGCGCTGTTGCAACACTGCTCCGCTGGCATAAGGGTAAAGATAAGCAATGATGACTACCAAAAGCAAAGAAGCGAAAACGGCCACGAAGTTACGCAGGCGAGAGGAAACCTTCCCTGCGAAATAAGCAAGAAAGGCGCCGCCAAAAGCAACCGGAAGCAGAAGATCGAGAAGCAGAAGTCCGAAACTCATCCTAAGACACTCCTGATATATTCCACTCTATTCAGAAGTTCTGTTGCTGCGGGATGCAGTATCTCGCTCACTATGTGCGGCCAGATTCCCAATACAACGACCAGGGCCACCAAAACACCTAAAGGAATTAGGGCACTCACAGGAGCGCCTTGACCTTTCGAGTCGTCTATCCCGGTAGACTCGCTGCTTGCTGGGTTGCCGGCTGGTTCCTTGAAAAACAAGACTTGGACAACTCGGAAGAAGTACGCGCCCTCTATCACCGTGCCGAGAAGGGCTACTCCCAGGAGAATGCCAAACACCATGTCAGCGTTCGCCAGTGCTGCACGAATAACCATGAACTTGCTGGGGAATCCGACAAACGGGGGCAGGCCCACTAGCGAAAATGCCCCAATAGTGAAAAACAGCGCGCTCAGCGGCATCCTCCTGGCGATTCCCTGCAGGGCAGAAATCTCCATGCTGCCGGTGCGATCAATCATGTAGCCCGTTGACATGAACAATATGGCCTTGGCCAGAGCGTGGCTGATTATGAGAAAGAGAGCCGCCTCGATGCCGATCACCGAGGCCATGCCGAAGGCAAACACAATCAGCCCCACCTGCCCGATGCTGGAATAGGCCAGTAGCCTTTTAATATTGGTCTGGCTGAAGGCGGACGCTTCGCCTACCAGCAGTGTCAACAGGCCCAGAACAGCGATAAACAGCATAAGGCTTTCGGCACCGTAGATGGTGAACAGTACCCTGGCCACCGCGTAAATGCCCATCTTGATGGCTATGCCAGACAGAACGGCACTGATGGAGGAAGGAGCCGACGAATGAGCATCCGGCAGCCACGCATTGAGCGGGAATATGGCTCCCTCCACGCCGAAACCAGTAATCAGAAACGCCATTGAAATGAAAACTTCCATCGGGCTGACCGTGGTGATGTTGCGCGCTATATCGGCCATGCTGAGAGTGCCGAACAGGCCGTAAATGAACCCGATCCCCACCAGGATGAGGCTTGATCCAATGGCTCCCTGTACGATGTATTTGGCCGCCGACTCAATGGCGGCTCTGTCGCCTCGGTATCCCACGAGGGCATAGGAAGATATGCACAGGATTTCGAAGAACACAAACAGGTTGAACAGGTCGCCTGTAAGCACAATGCCCGTCGCAGCGGTCAAAAGCAACAGGTAGAGAGCATGATACTTGGCCACGGGCCCTTGCTCGATATACCCGAGGGCATAAATCGCTACAACCAACCCCACCAGGGCAATGAGGATACTAAGCACGATGCCCAGCGGCCCGACCACCAGGTGAATGGAAAAAGGCGGCGCCAAGCCAGCCGTGCGGACCACAATCGGCTCGCCTATAGCCTCCGGGAGGAGGTGAACTGAGAGCGCAAGACTAAACGCCATAGCCACAACAGGCACGTATCCGGCGAGCTTCTTAGAGACAAATGCCAGGAGAGGAGTGATAAATGCCAGGGCGAGTGGCACTGCTATCAACAGTATGGGGCTTACCATCTTAGCTCCTTGATCTTCCGCAGGTCGAGAGTACCATAATGGCCATAGAGCCGGATGGCTATGGAAAGGGCCAGCGCTAGCACCGACACCCCGATAACGATGGCAGTAAGAACGAGGGCCTGGGGCACCGGGTCAACCATTTGCTGCGGTCTCTGCGCTGCCTCTGAGAAAATTGGGGCCGTTCCGGCGTGAATGTAGCCCACCGAGATGAGGAACAGGTTGACGCCCGTGTCAATCAGGCTGATGCCGATAATCACCTTGATCAGGTTGCTCTTGACCAGCACGACATACAGACCGATGAAAACGAGCGCGAAGCAGGCGATGTAGTGGATGTAGCTATCCAGGAAACTCATTCCGCTCCTCCGGCCAGATCTGCTATGATGCCGCCCAGTTCCGCGCCCACCTTCAGACCGATGGCGGTGTAGATGAGCGGGATAACACCGGCGCTGAATAGCAAATACCGGGTCCCGGCGGGCAGGAAGTTGAACAAAAAAGATTCCGCCACGCTCGGTCCTATGTCCCCAACTCTACTTCGGCAACCCAGATAGATGAGCAGGAACCCGGCGGCTATGATCGCCCCTCCCTGAAAGCCTCCACCGGGCGTCAGGTGTCCGTGCACGAAGATGTAGGTGCCGAAAAGTATAATCAGCGGAAACAGGAAACGACAACCGGTGGAGACAATCAGGCTGGCCGGCTCGGCTTCCCTGCTCGGCCGGCGCTGCTCTACGGCGTACAACATAGTGGCTAGCCCGAGGGCGGCAACAAAAAGCACCGTCACCTCCCCAAGCGTGTCAAGCCCCCTGTAGTTGACCACCACTGAGGTCACCACGTTGGCAGCACCAGTCGCACCGCCGGCCTTCGTCGGCGCAAAGGCACTGTTGTTGTAATACCTGCCGAAGTTAACGTCGCTCTGTGCCTGGTGCCTCTGCAGGTTGCCGCCGCGCCGGGCCGCCTCCGCGCCAATGGAGGGCCC
>JALGTV010000007.1 GCA_029821215.1 Candidatus Zipacnadia bacterium
CTGGGCGAGCAGTTCCAGATGTAAGAGCCCGGCTTCTGGTGAGGATGGGAGCAAATGCGCAAGCTGGATAGGTATGTAATTAGAGAGATGTTGGGCCCGTTCTTGTTCGGGGTCGGGGCATTTGTCATTGTGCTGGTCAGTATTGACCTGCTCTACGATGCGTTAAAACTGATTGTCCGCCAGGGGTATCCGGCGGATGTGGTGGCCAAAGCATTTCTCTACCGAATCCCTCAGACGATTGCCTTGACTTTGCCCATGGCAACTATGTTCAGCAGCCTAATGGCCATTGGCCGGCTGAGTGGGGATGGAGAGATAACAGCTATGAGGGCAGGCGGAGTGGGGTTTGTGCGGATTGTCACCATAGTTATAATAGCCGGGCTGGTGGTAACCGGGGTGGCATTTGCGTTTAATGAAGGAATAGTACCTCATGCCAATGCCGCCTCCCGTCGCCTGCTGAAGGAAATGAGTGGCCAGGTGGTTGCTGACCAGGATTATCTGTATTTCCAGATACCCGCTCAGGGCCGGCCACAACGCATTGTGTATGCCAGGCATTTTGACGCTCGTAGCAAACAACTGAAGGACGTGTGGATTGCCGAATTTCACGGCGAGACGTTCCAGGAGATGTGGGAAGCTGAACAGGCGGTCTGGCAACAGGAAACCATAACCCTCAAACAGGGAACGCACACTACCCAAACGGCCATTGGGCCCAGAGAAGAGAAGTTCACGCAGGCGCAGTGCAATGTCGGCATAGCGCCATGGGAAGCAGCACAGATCCGCAAAGAGCCCGAGGATATGACATTGACCGAGCTGCGCGAGCGAATCGCCAGTTACCAGCAAATAGCCGCTCCGGCTCGCCCCCACACCCAATTGACTATCTTTTGGGAGCATTATCACATCCGCCTGGCAGCCCCTTGGTGTGCTCTGGGATTTGCGCTCATCGGCGTGGCCCTGGGCCAGCGCCCGCAACGGACATCTACTGGTGTGGGCCTGGGAGTTTCTCTGACCATAATATTAGCCTACTACATTATCTTTAACATACTACGGGTAATTGGGGAGCAGGGCACCCTCTCGCCAGTGATAGCCGCGTGGCTGCCTAATGCTATTCTGTTCACTGTCGGTGGCGGGCTACTAATTGAGGCTGCTCGTTGAGTATAACCGTGCGATTGCCCGGGGCAGGGGATGGCGACCATGTCAACATATACTATCGTTGCCTTCATAGTGCTGCCGATTGCAGGTGGAGTTATTGCCTGGCTGGGCGACGTAATCGGCTACCGGCTGGGCAAACGCCGCAGCAGTCTTTTTGGCCTGCGACCCCGCCTCACGGCACGAGCTATCGGCGTTGCCGTGGGAATAATACTACCGCTCGGGGGCCTGGGGATGGCCGCTGCCGGCAGTCAGTATGCCCGACTGGCCCTGTTCCACTTAGACGATCTGAACAAAGAACAACAGCGGTTACGGATGAACAACCAAAATCTGAGCCGACAGGTGGCACAGGCTAAGCAAGACCTTACTGAAGCTGAGAAGCATACTCAGGAGGCCAGCGCCAGAGCCGACGAACTGGCCGCAGACGTCAAGCACAAGAGAGAGCAGTTAAGCCGGGCGCAGAGTGAGTTAGGGGCTGTCCAGGGGCGTCTGGACCAGGCTAATGAGAAGCTGGCACAACTGCGCGTGGACACCGACAGGCTGCGTGAGGAGCGCGAATCCCTCATCGCGCAGAATACAAGGCTGAACGAGGATTTTCGTACTCTGAAGGCCAACCATCGTGATTTGACGTTCCAGTACCAACAGCTCAATGCGGATTATGACGATGTCAGCGCTGAACTGACCGCGGCCCACCAGCATGTTGCCCAGGCGCAGGAGAGAATTGACAACCTGGAAGCAACAGAGGCTGCCCTGAATTCGCATATTCACACCTTAGAGAATCGCCTCCCCGTCCTACAGCAGGAAGTCAGTCAGTTGCAGCAGCAGATTGAACAAGCCCGGGCCGAACTAAGTCAGGTGCAGGAAGAGCTGTTCGTGTGGCGAGTAACGGCTCTGGGGCCAGTCGTCTATGAGACCGGGGACGAGATTATACGAGCAGTGGTGGAGACCCAGCAGACTCATAACCAGATTGAAAGTTCACTGTATGAGCTGTTGTTTCTGGCGTCCAAAGCATCTGCATCACAGGGGGCAATGATCGGTGAGACTGGGCGAGCGGTGGTCGTGCATGCGCCGGTGCCGCCGGAAGATATTGACCGAGAGGTCAGCGAGGAGCGGATTATCAGCGCATTAGCGCAGGATATTCGCCAGCGGAAGGAGCACAGTGTGGTGGTGAGCATCCGGGCTATTGGCCGCGTATTTAAGGCCCAGCCAAAGCCAGTTCCAGTAGGGCTGCTCATCATTGATAACCGGTGTGCCTTTGAGGAAGGCGAAACCATCGTGACAGTGGAGATAGATGGGGGCAGTCCCCGGGCTGAAGTCTTCCAGAATCTGTGGCTATTGCTCGGACAGATAAGGCAGGTCGCCCGAGAGCACGGGGTACTGCCCGCCCCGGGTACTGGACAATATGGAGAGGTGCAAGCCGAACAGTTACTGACGGCACTGGATAAGCTCCTAACTGCCGGTCGACCGACGGTGGTTTGTGCAACAGCCGTCCAACCAGTTTACATAGCCAACCAGCAGCCGTTCTCCGTAGCATTGAAGGTGGGTGAGCCGTCTGAATCAGCAAATTCGTAAATCTAGGGTCCTGGCCGTGGATCCGGGAACTGACAAGTGTGGGGTGGCAGTATTGAGCAGGGACGGAGAAGTGCTGTACCAGGGGATTGTACAGACAGATGAGTTGGCAGAGGTGGTGCAGCAACTGAGAGAGGAATTTCAGATAACTACCATAGGGATCGGCGACCGAACCGGTGCCCAGCGGGTAGCAGGAATATTGAGCGCTACTTACCCGGATATTGAACTGAAGCGGGTTGCGGAGGATATGACCTCATTATTGGCGCGACAGCGGTATTGGCAGGACCATCCGCCGCGGGGACTGCAAAGACTAATTCCGGCGGGACTGCGTTTCCCTCCCCGCCCAGTTGATGATTACGCGGCAGTCATACTCGCTGAGCGGCTCACAGGCGCGCAACACCCTCAGTCACAAGGACTTAGTATTGAGGGCGGCGACAATTAGCACGCCGAAAATCACCCCCGCCAAGGTCCCCACTTTCATCCCTAATGGGCCCCCATAGTACTCACCCAGGGAGTAACCTATAGCCCCAAAGAGGATAATCCCTCCTATACTGAATATGTACCGCATCGCTCAGACCACCATCCTCTTGTCGTTGCGTATTTCCCCCAGCCAGTGATGGTAACAGCGCGGATGATGTCAAATAGTCACTATCCATTATAATTATACCCCTTCATAGAGGTACTTATTCGGAGGAAGGATAGTAATGAACAATATGGAGCAGTTAGGAATTAGGGGGGACGATCTGGAGAAAGTCAGCAATGCGAGAAAAAACGGTGTCAATTTGAGCCATTAGGGCGAGGCGATTGTTGCGCAGACGCTCATTTTCGACCATCACCATTACATCTTCAAAGTACTGGTGGATGGTGGGCAGAAGACTGCGGAGATATTCGGTTGCCCGTGCATAATCAGGCTGAGATTGGTCAAGGGCAGCCTCTACATCTTGCCTTACCGCTTCAAATTCGGTGCTCATCAGGGTCTCGGTGGGATGCTCAAACAAAGAGGTGTCCACTTGAAGGGAGTCAGGGAGGGATTCAGGGCGGGTGATGCGGGCCGGTCGTTCGGCGGCTGTGACCAGGTCAACAAAGGCTTCGGGATCCTTCCCCTTCAAGTCGGCCAGGCAAGTGGCCCGGCGGGTGGCATCGGTGATATCATCCCAGGGTATGGCCAGCACCGCCCGAGCAATATCATAGCTAACCCCGCGTTGTTCCCAAGCTGCCGCCAGGCGAGCAGCAAAGAACTCCTTGAGGGCGACGGCCGTCTGCTCGTTGCTGGGTACTTCGTCCTCAGCAGGGGCGGGAAGAAGCTGGAGGGCATAATCAATCAGGGCTGACAGGGACAACGAATAGCCGGTCTGAATGATGATCTCGACGATACCAGCCGCCTGGCGACGCAAACCATGGGGATCAGCCGACCCGGTGGGGATGAGATTAAGGCGGAAGCATGCGGCTAAGTTATCAATCTTGTCGGCCATACTAATCAACTGCCCGGCGGGAGAAGCCGGAATGGGGTCCTGGGGACTGCGCGGCTGATAGTGTTCAGCGATGGCCTGAGCCACCGCCTCAGGCTCACCGGAGGCCCGCGCATAGTAGCCGCCAATGACGCCTTGTAGTTCGGCCAGCTTTAGATCGCCGACCATCATAGTGACCAGATCGCACTTGCAAAGTTGAGCGCTTCGGCTTAAGACCGAACGCAATTGTTTATCTTCGCTGACAACCGCCTGGTGCAACCAGTCGGCGAGCTGTTCCAGGCGGACAGTCTTCTGGTACAAATTGCCCATACCCTTTAGGAAAGTCACTCGTTTCAATTCCTCTCGGCGCTGGCCGAGCGGTTGGCGCGTATCGTGCTGGTAATAGAACTTTGCGTCATCCAGGCGGGGCACGATGACCCGCTCCCAGCCTTGACTGACTACGTGAGCCGCCTCAGGACGGGCGTTGGTTACGGCGATAAACTTGGGCATAAGCTCGCCGTCAGCATCCTCCACTGGAAAGGCTCGTTGATGCCCCTGTAGTACCGTGACCAGTATTTCGGGGGGTAGATCCAGGTAGCGGGGATCAAAACTGCCGCGGACGCAGGTAGGGTATTCCACCAGGAAGTTGACCTCAGTAAGGATATCGGCATCAGTCCGCGGGCGACCGTCCACCTCAGCGGCTAACTGCTGGGCCTGCTTGACGATCATTTCCTGGCGCTGGTGATGGTCAGCAATTACCCCGTTTTCAGATAGCCTTTCCAAATAAAGGGAAGGAGAGGGTATTTCTACCCGCTTCTCCCCCATCACCCGGTGGCCGCGACTGGTGCGACTGGCTCGCAGACCGGCGATTTCCAGGTCCAGTATTTCCTCACCTAATAGTGCCACCAGCCACCGTATTGGCCGGGCAAACTCAATGTCCAGGTCAGCCCAGCGCATGGTCTTGGGAAAGCTAAGCTCCAGGGTAACCTGGCGCAACAAGTCAGGGAGGACCTCGGCAGCCGGTTGGCCGGGGCGGTGGACTTCGGCGAAGACAAATCGGCCCTTTTCAGTATCGCGTACCTCAAGCTGCGATACCAACGCGCCCCGGGCCTGGGCAAAGCCCCGAGCGGCTTGCGTGGGATTGCCATCCTCATCAAAAGCCTGTTCAGCCGGAGGACCCTTATGTTCGTCCACACTGTCCGGTTGGCATTCAGGAATGTCCTGAGCAATGATCGCCAGTCGGCGGGGCGTGCCGTAGGTACTGATAGCGGACGGCGGAAGCCCCAAGTCAGTCAGGCCCTGCTGCAGATTGGTCTCCAATTGCTGGAGGGCCGGCAGCACGGCGTCGGCCGGTATTTCTTCAACTCCTATTTCGTAAAGCAAATCTACGCTCATAATGTTAGGCTTCGCTTGTCACGTAGGCGGGGTTCTCTCCTTCGGCAGGCTCAGGACGGTGAGCTTGCCGAACCGCAACCCCGCTACCTGCAACGAACGCGCAGGTTGAGAACCTGCGCTACGCGATTGCTTTTGTTGATGACCTCGCTACGTGTCGAGTAATGGGAAGCCCAACTCCTCGCGTTGGGCCAGATAGAGTTCGGCAACCTGGCGAGCCAAGTTGCGAATGCGCAGGATTATGCCGTGGCGCTCGGTGACGCTGACTGCCCCGCGCGAATCAAGCAAATTGAAGGTATGGGAACACTTCAATACATAGTCATAAGCCGGGAGGGGCAGCCCACTATTGATGATGGCAGTAGCCTCACGCTCGTACATCTCAAATAATTGCTGAAGCATAGGGACGTCAGCGGTATCAAAATTGTACTGGGAGAACTGTTTTTCTTCCTGGAAGCGCAACTGTCCATAGCGGATATCGTCCGACCACATCAGGTCGCGGTAATCATCAACGTTTTGCAGGTACATTGCCAGCCGTTCGGGGCCATAGGTAAGCTCAACCGATACCGGTTGGCAAGGCAGGCCGCCGACCTGCTGGAAGTAAGTAAACTGGGTAATCTCCATACCATCCAGCCACACTTCCCAGCCGACACCGGCCGCCCCCAGCGTGGGAGCTTCCCAGTCATCTTCTACAAAGCGAATATCATGGTCTTCAGGCTTGATAGCCAGCGCTTCCAGGCTACCCAAATAAGTCTCCTGAATGTCGGCGGGAGAAGGCTTAATCAGTACCTGGTATTGGAAATAGCGTTGCAGGCGATAGGGGTTCTCGCCATAGCGACCATCAGTAGGACGGCGGGAGGGCTGGAGGTAGGCCACTTGCCACGGCTCAGGCCCCAACGAACGCAGGAAAGTATCCGGGGCCATGGTTCCCGCCCCCATTTCAATTTCATAAGGGTAACTGAGATGGCAGCCCTGAGCCGACCAGTAGTTGTCCAGCGTGCGAATAAGCTGTTGAAATACCAACTGCCCGTACACTCCTGACATGGGGAGAAATTATTGTATTGAACCGATGGTCGCCGGTAACTCTCAGTCGCCGCGCAAAAAATCCTCTACTTGGTCATTCTGAACCTCAACAGCCTTCAGCGATATTCGGGTAAACCAGGCCACGAAGATAAAGAACATCCCTACTCCGACCCAGGTCAGGAGACCTCCATTACCCACATAGCCACATATCACCGCGCCGAGGGCGAGAAGCCCGGAAGCCACTAACTGAATCTTGTCAACGCTGGTGTGTAAATCAGACTGGCCCCATTTGTTTTCGGGCAGTAAGATGCCCATTTCCTCAAGGTCTTTCATTGACATATAAGTCGCCTCCGGCGAGAATTACTCTTCGGCACCCTCCTGAATATCCCAGAAGAATTGGAAGAAACTTGATACCCCGAATTGCATTCGGCCACCGCGCAGATTTACTAACATCAGCGGACACTTTACCCGGCGGGCAATTTGCCTGGTTCTATCGCCCCACAGGGTGCGCCGTATCCAACTTTCCCGTGAGGCTCCTATGAGTACCAAGTCAAAATTCTCCGAGCGTTTCACAATCTCCTCCACTACATCCCCGCCCGCTATGCGGATGCGGAAACGGCGCTTGGGTCGTTGGTTCTGTTCTGGAGGGGTCTCGGCTTGTTGGGCATGCAGCCTATGCAGGCTGTCGCGCAACGTGGCGGCCCGGTCGGCCCGTTGCCGGGCGGATAGTTGCGGGTCAACCACATGCAGCAACTGAATATAGCCGTCGTCCGGCCTTACCAGCGAGACCGCAAAATGGCTCATCAGATGGCCGTGCTGGGGGTGCTGGACAGGAACCAAAATTCGCTGGGCGGGAAGCTGCACATCACCGCGCACCACTACCACATTAGCGTGCGCCTTTTTGACGATGCGATCAATGTTGCTACCGATTACGGTTCGCGGGTCACTGACGTCTCCCTGCCAGCCCATGACTACAAAGTTGGCCTGAGTTTCCTCGACCGTATCAATAATAGCGTCGGCAGTACGGTGGCCAACTCTCACCAGCCGAGTGGCTGCCAATCCCATCTCTTCGGCTTGCCCAGCGGCCTGGTCAATGATAGGCCGGACCTCGTTGACGAACTCGCGGCCTATGCTGACCGGCAATTGGTCAGGTACCGTTATCACGTGTAGAAACATCAAGTTGCCGGGCTCTACTTGGAGGATGCTGTGGGCTACCCTCAGCAGATTAGCCGACCGGGCAGGGTCACCCACCGGCACCAGCACGGAAAACCGCTCGCGGTCAATGTGAGCCCGCTCCTCAATGACCACCGGCGTTACTTCCTTCTCCCGTTCGCGCCGAGCAGCATATAGCCAATAAATCGCAGCCCCGGCGAGGAGCCAGCCAATGGTTATGTACCAGGCCAGCGGCGAGTAGTGGAACATAAACAGTGCAAGAAAAAGCTTGGTAATGATTCCTATTATCGGTACATACGGGAAGAACGGCGTCAGATAGCCGTAGGATAGCTTGTCACCGTACCTTTTGCGGATAGTTATGACCGCCACGTTGACCTGGAGGAAGAGGAGCAAGAACATAATGTCGGTTGCGCACGCCACGTGCTTAATAGGCACGCCGACTGCCATAGTGATCATCAGTAGGCCGCTCAGCAGCAAGGCGATATGAGGTATTCTGGTCCGGGCATGGACGAGGCCGAACATATCAGGTAAGTTGCGGTCCCGGCCCATAGCAAACGAAACTCGAGTGGACGAGTAAGTGGTGGCATTCAGGGCGCTCATCGTGGACAACAAGCCCCCAATGGACATGATAATAGCGCCGAAGGGCATGAAGTTACGGGCGGCCTCACCCAGCCCCACTTCGGCATGGTTGCCCAACCATTGCCACGTGGTGGCCTGCGCGCTTCCCGCAGGCAGCGTCACTGCCCCTATCGAGACAAATGCCACTAACATGTACAACGGAATAACTATCGCCAGAGCCAGAAAGACGGCTTTGGGGATGTTGCGGCGGGGATTTTTTACCTCTTCGCCGGCCTGGACAATGATTTCGTAGCCCTCAAAGGCAATGAAGGTAAGCCCCATGGCACTGAGGATGCCCGCCATTCCCTGGGGAGCAAATGAGGGAGTAGAGAACTTACTAAGGAACTCGGGATTACGAAAGATCGCAGCCAGCCCGAACGCAATGAATGCGCCGATAACGGCAATCTTGGCCAGGGTGACGATATTACCCGCCCGGCCAGTCTCGGAAGCCCCGCGGTAGTTGATGTACATGAAGGTGAAGACAATGACGACGGCCAGAACTTTGTGGAGAAGATCGCCCTGTAATCCGAATAGCGATATCCCAAACTGATTGAGCACCAGTTCCAGATAGGCTCCAAATCCCAGGGCATAGAGACTACCAGCTACGGCGTGGGCAAACCAGCTCATCCAGCCCGCCAGAAAGGCGTTGCCCCCGGGCAAGCCCTCTTTGACCCACAGGTAACCACCACCAGCCTCAGGAATGGCTGAGCCCAGCTCCGCATAGACCATAGCAGTGAAGATGGTCACAATACCGTTAAGAGCAAAGGCCAATATTAAGGCAGGGCCGGCCGTTCCTGCAGCCATGCCGGTGAGTACGAATATCCCGGCTCCAATCATACCGGCCACACCGACCATTGTTATATCAAATAAACTCAGGTCGCGGCTCAGGGCAGTACGGGGCTGCTGAGTCTCAGGGGCTTCTGCAGTCATTGGGTGTCTTCCCGACTAAGACAAAGATACATTAGCTGGGTAGCATATCTTCCATTTTTACCATAAAGCGGGCCATAAGGGCCCGCGCAAAGTTCGGTACTAATTATGCGGGATAGTAGCAGGCTGCGAAATAACTATATGGTGCCTGACAGCACCCCAGTCTCAATCAGTTGCGGAGTGACGCGGGGCAGCTTGCGGCGGATGCGGGACAGGGCGTTATCAATAGACTTGACCTTGCAATGCAGGTCCCCGGCCATTTCTTTATATGACTTGCCAGTTCGGTACTCGGTAAGCACTTCCCACTCAAAAGGAGATAGTTGTTGGCGCAGGGATTGCTGGAGAATGCGCTCGCCTTCAACACCCAGCACGACCCGCTCCGGTTCGGCATCTACCTGCGAGGTGAGCATCTCCACCAAACTACGGTCGTCATCATCACCGCTGGGAGGAGCCTCCAGCGATATAGAAGAGTTGAGGGGAATCTGCTTTTGGCGAGTGGCAGTTTTGATGGCAGAAATCATCTGGCGCTGGATACAGACTTTGGCGAAGCAGGCAAAGGAAGTGTCACGGTTGGATTTGTAGTCAGTAATAGCTTCCCATAGACCAATCATGCCAATCTGTATCAGGTCATCGCGCTCGGCACCCACCAGGAAGTACGATTTTACTTTGGCGCGTACCAAATTCCGGTACTTATGGAGCAAATACTCACAGGCCTGCAGGTCTCCTTCTGCTTGGGTTCGGCGTACCAGTTCTTCATCGGAAACTGTTTCGTATGAGAGGGTTCCGCCGATGGCCGAAGTCTCCTGGAAGAACTTGACTGAGTCAGCCATAATTCACCTCGGGCAATTTGAGAATATGGTCGTCATCCTGCTGGTGCGATCAGGCTGAAGTGCTACCAATCCTGACGGCTCAACCCTTCATCCATACCTACCTATTGACGGAGACAAACTGTAACGATATGGGACGGTATTAGTCAGTACTAACTCAGTTGTCTAATCACCTCTTAGATACAGCAATACTTACCTGGGCAGGCCACGAAACCGCTAACGTTGCCACCGGTGACACACAAACTCCCCGTGCTTGCTGGAGCAGGGTTCTGTGAATACTGATATACCGGCTAAGGCAGCGGCAACTATTGTGTAGTAAAGATGCCTTGCTGGGGGCTGATGGTGAGCAATATTGTATTGCTAACAGACTACTATGACCTGCTGCGATGGTAGTGTAGAATCTCCTGTGTTAGGCGAGTCTCCGCGCCCCAGAGAGCACTCGGGGGCCTAACAGGCACCGCGTATAAGCCCGGTGCGCCAGGCCAGCCACCCATTTACTTGTCAACAGCACTTATTATACATAATCTTCACAGTCGTGTCAAGCGCTCCTGATAACCTACCAGAGCACACTGTGGTAGGCCGTATCCCATCCCAATGTCCAAGAGAAGATTGGTAACGCAACTCTCCTATTATAGCAGTTCGGCCACGGAAATTACCTGACCGTCCCTCTGTATTGACTGGTTGACTGCCACGGTTACGGCCAGGGTGCGGAGAGCGTCAGCGTAGTCAGAATGAACCGGACTGGAGTCGCCGGTCTGGATCGCCTGGATAAAGGCATCGTCTTCGCTATGATAGCCGTCCACCTGTTTGGTGTACTCGCCGGGGCCATTAGAGTCAGCCCAGGTGAGCGAGTCGCCAGCAATGGACAAGGTGAAGCCATGGGCGAGGACCCGGAGGCTGCTCTGGCCCCAGGTATCTACCATGCAGGTGCAGGATATAGTGCCTACCGCGCCTGAGGCAAACCGCAGATTAGCGGTAATAGCATCCTGGATATCAAAATCAGCATAGACCTCGGCCATAGCTTGTTGGGTGCCAAACGCCTGTACTTCAGTGATTTCGCCGCACAAATAGCGGGCCATGTCCACGATGTGGGTAGCCTGCTCGACCATTTGGCCGCCGGACTTGCTCATTACCCGCCACCAGGATACCTCCGGCGTAGCACCCCAAAAGTTCCCAAAGACCAATCCGATATTCTTATCTGCCAGCATATCTCTGGCTTTAATGACATGGTCGTCCCACCGGTACTTGTAGGCGACCAAGGTCAGCAGCCCTGCCTCCCCAATAGCCTCGCCAATGGGCCGAGCCATGTCCATATCAAGGGCCACCGGTTTCTCAATGAACATGGGCAGGCCCCGCCGGCAGGCTTCCAACTCAATATCCCCATGGGCAAACGGCGGAACGCAGATGACCAGCGCATCCAGGTCTTCACTGTCTAGCATGGCCCGAAAATCCTGGTAGGCTTGGCCACCGTACTGATTAGCAGCCTGCTGGGCGCGGGAAAGCTCAACATCGCAGTACGCGACAAGCTGGGCATCAGGATTCTCATTGAACCTTTGCAAGTGTCCTCCCGCCACGCCACCAGTGCCGATAAAACCGAGTTTAACTGACATTAGCTATTCCTCCTTGGATGGTAGTTGTATTGTTACTTGTTGCTCAGCGGCCTGGTATATCGCCACAGTAGTAGCCAGGGCATCTCGGGCCTCATCAATAGTGATGTGGGGTGGGGTATCGTTGACGATACAATCTATCAAGTGGTCCAGAGTGCGGGCGATGGCCCAGGGTTTTACCTGCAGCGGGCAGTGGACCTTCACCGGGGAAAAATCGTCATCCTTAATAACTATGAGAGGCATTTCATCTTCCGGGTCATCGCGAATAAGGATTATGCCCTCGGTGCCGACAATCTCTCGCTGCTGTTGCCAGTTAGTACTGGTAGGTGTGGAGGCTACTGTGATAGTGCCCAAGATAGGGCCAGGAAGTTGCAACAGGGCCGCAGCAGTATCAAGGGAGTCATTGTCGGAAGTGTCAGCACCCGGACTGATTACGGCGGTGGCGGCTGTCGGACAGCCGAAGAAGTGCTGGAGCATGTACACGGGGTGAAAGATAGCCTGAAAGGTTGAGTGATGTGACAGTTGTGCCGACGCCTGGCTGAGACTGTCGGCGTCGTTCCGGCAGCCGGGATCATTAGCATAAATGGTGATGGTGGCCAGAGCCACTGGGCCGATGGCTGCCTGGCGCAGCAGTTCCTTGGCCCGCCGATGAGCGGGGACCATCCGTTGCCATAGAACGGGAAACAGCTTCTGGCCGGCTGCTGTGGCAACTCGGATCATCTCGTCAAATTGCGGCACCGTCGCGGCAGGCGGGGCCGAGACAATGATGTCCTTGCCTGCTGCCAACCCCGCCAGGACCGCCGAATGACATAACTGCCCAGGCAGACACACATCCACCACATCAACCGACTTGTCAGTAACCAACTGCTGGTAGTCGGTGAAAATCCTCTTGATTATGCCAAACTGGTCAGCGAGCTGGAGAGATGCCGGCTCCGAGGCGCTGGCCAGGTAGACGTCGGCTACATAAGGATTGTCAATATAGGCGCGCAGATGGGCCACCGCCGCCCCATCATCAGCAATCAGTCCTATTCGCATTGGGTGGCTGAGAGCCATAAGTCTATCCTACTTACTTGGTTTTCTTGACATAATTCAGCCGTAGGTTGGTCAGTACGGTGGACAGTTCCGCGCGTTCGGATTCCTCCAGATGATCGTCCAGCTTCTCGACAATGAATTCTAACGTATCAATTGCCAGCCGAGCCTGGGGGAAATCTTCAGTAAGCTCCTCAGCACCGGGAGCAACTTGAATGCCCAGATGAATCCACGCCTGCTGTATAAGAAGTCCGGTCATAAACCGCAGTGTGTCGTAGATACTCAGTTCAGCCAACGACACTGTCTCTGGCGCACTTTCCCTGTCAGGACCTACACCTGCTTCGGCTGTCTCCTGAGGTTGGTCGGTCTGTTCATCTGCTGGTGCCTCGCTCGTTTCATCGTCTGTCTGTTCAGCAGGGGATTCTGCCGAATCCGGTGCGGCTGAGTGCCGCTTGTCCACCTTACGGAATTGTGGTTCGTCAGGAGTTTGGTTGTCTTGGTCGTTTTGATTGGTCATAGTCAAAGAACCTCCTCAATTGATTGGGGGCAGACTCCGGCCCTGCACGCTTACGGTGTATATGCCCGATGGCTGTTGGGTAAAGTCAATAGGCACCGGCCAGAACTGCCGAATAACCCACGCCACAGTACGTAAGTGCGCGGTAATTTGGGGCGTAGAGAACACACTTGGGCCGTTGGCGAGAGCCAAATAGATCAACAGTTGGTCAGCGAGATGCTCGTCAACAGCAGCACCACTATCCCAAAAGGCGCGAAAGCCTCCACCTGCCTCCGCTCCTACTTTTTCAGCCGGCCGGCCCTTTTTGCCCAGGGCACTATAGCCGCCTAGACCGGCTGAGAATTGGCCAGCCACCAGTATAGCCGTACCCGGTCCACCCGCCGGAGTCAAACGCACTTTCTGCACCTCAACGGATAATAAGTCCTCCATTTCCCCGCGCGCCCCCTCAATCTGGCGATTGAGAATATGGTCAGGTAAGTCTTCGCTTACCGTACTGGCAATTACCAACTGCTGCAGCTCTCCCCTATCGGCCATATTTATCGTCTTCAGATTTTCGCAAGGTGGTGTTATGTGGGCGATGATTTCGCCCCCGCCGCGGGGATACCAACCGGCCTTTGGCCTCTCCACTGTCACCTGGACACCCAAACGATTAAGTGCAGGGACAAACACATACTGCAAGTACTCAAAGGTAGGACTCCAGGCCACATTAGTGCCGCCCCGAATGGTAACTTGGCTGGGCTGGGCCGCATGTAGCAGCACTGGCAGCAGGGCCTGTAGTATCAGCGAGGTGGAACCCGCTGAAGGCCGCACATCGGCTACATCAAAGCAGAATTCCCCGCCCTGAATGAGACCGGGCTGGAAGCTAAGTTGGCGGGAGCCAAATTCGCACCCGTCAACTTCAGCATCACATATCGCGGCTACCGCTCGCACGCAGGTAATATGCTGAGCGGCCAGGCCGGGTTTGGACCGGCCCGCCCGAATGTTATGCATCGTTAGCGGCGTAGCCATCAGCGCTGCCCACGACAGAGCCGTGCGCAACACCTGTCCGCCGCCTTCACCATAAGAGCCGTCAATCTCTACCATAGCGCTGTCGGGGTAGATTTTACCAATAGCCGGGCCCAGTGTCAATCTAAGCCGGGCGCCTGCCTTGTCATTTGAGTGGACTCAGATTATACTTATCCTGACGCAAGGTTCATACCTAAGGCAATCAAATACTTTATTGGATCTCCGGTGACCGTACAGCAAACCACTTTGAAGATACATACCAACAGTCCTGCTGAGACGCAGGCACTGGCAACGGCCTTAGGTAGGCGGCTGCAAATTGGCGATTTTATCGCCCTATGCGGTCCGCTGGGCGCAGGTAAGACCTGCTTTGTGCAGGGACTGGGGACGGGGCTGGAGGTGGCGGGTCGTATCACCAGCCCCACGTTCATAATCATGCGCCACCACTCGGGGCCAGTGCCCTTGTGCCATGCTGACGCTTACCGGATTTCAACGACCCAAGAGCTGGAAGAAGCTGGGCTGACCGAGATGGCCGAACAGAGTGTGCTGGCGCTGGAATGGGCCGAGAAGGTGTCGGAAATATGGCCGGATGAATTGTGGATTGTATCAATAGAATATGATAAGTCGGGCCGCAGCATTGAGCTAATTGGACGCGGTCGGCGGCCAGCAGCGATAATTGGGGAGCTTAAAGATGCGTATTCTGGGGATTGAAACATCGGGCAAAAACACCAGTAGCGTGGCGTTGTGGCAGGACAAATCCTGTGTAGCGGAAAGTGTTTTCGCCTCGCGCCAGGTTATCTGTCAGGTGTTGACCCAGGAGATTCTGGACGTGCTCGGCACTAAAATCGTCCCCGAGGCCCAGTTAGACGCGATTGCAGTGTCCGTTGGTCCCGGATCGTTTACTGGACTGCGGGTAGGGGTGGTAACTGCTAAGGTACTGGCGTACTGCTGCGGGATACCGGTGGTGGGGGTGTCAACCCCGGAGGCCTGGGCGGCGGAGACCAAGGCGGCAGCCAGAAGCTTGATCGCCGTTGTGCAGCCGGCCCGGAGAGATTATGTATATTTGACCACCTTTGAGAAAACCGACTCACCCATGGTGAAAGCACTAACATCGCCGCAGGTAATCAGCAGCCAGGACGCTGGCCAGATACTTGATGACGCCAGCCGCAGCCACCAGGTGTTCGTAACCGGGGACGCTACGGAGCAACTGGAGGCCCGGGTACTGGAAAAATTAAGCCTGCCTGCTTCGGAGACGAACCGATCATCGGATGCGCCCCGGGCGGCTACCATTGCCCAGCTTGGTGGGGAGAAAGTCAGCGAGACCAATGCGGACAGCGCTTTTAGGCTGCACCCTATATATATCGCCCTCTCGCAGGCCGAACGTAGCCAGGGAATAAATCTCGGCCTATAGAGTGAAGGAGAAGCCCCTGGTCAGCCTGGTTCTTCGGGGTCCAGCTAATGAAGCCACGGGGACGACTGTATCTGGTGGCCATACTGGATGAGGCAATAGTGGGGTATATCGGTGCCAGCTATTTCCGAGATGAGGGTCACATTGGCACCCTGGCAGTGCATGAGAGGCACCGGCGCGGTGGCATTGGTAAAGCATTGCTGCTGGTACTGTTGGAGCAGATGCGGCAGCAAGGCTGCGATTGTGTTACACTGGAGTACCGGATTGGCAACTATCCGGCGGCCAGATTGTACGAGCAGACAGGGTTTGAGCAATGGGGTATCAAACGGGGCTACTACCACGACACCGGCGAAGATGCGGTAGAAGTCGCCATTAAGGGCTTAGGGACATCGGACTGGGGCGAGCGGCTGCACCAGCAGTTTGATAGAGGGTGGACAGCGGATACTCAGCAATTATGTGGCCACCCAGGATGACCTGCATGGCGTCTTCGGGGGGGTGGTGCCAGAGATTGCTTCACGGCGGCACACGGAGGTCATGACTATTGTCGTGGATGAGGCGTTGAAGCAAGCAGAGCGGACTCTGGGTGATATTGACCTTATCGCGGTCACCCATGGGCCGGGGTTGGAAGGCTCACTATTGGTGGGGGTCAGCGCGGCTAAGGGTTATGCCATCGCCACCGGCCGACCGTTAGTAGGGGTCAACCACCTGGAAGGGCACGTGATGTCCAATTTCGTGGCCCCTTGTCTGATAGCCTCAGGGGGACACACCGACTTGATACTGATGCGAGGTTTTGGTCACTATCAAATCATCGGTCAGACCCGCGATGACGCTGCCGGGGAGGCGCTGGATAAGGCGGCGCGAGTGATGGGGCTGGGGTATCCGGGTGGCCCGGCTATCGAGCAGGCCGCCTTAAGTGGCAATCCGGCGGCCATCAGTTTCCCGCGCCCTGTGGTAAAAAACAGCTTGGATTTCAGCTTTGCTGGTCTGAAGACGGCACTGGTGCGTTATGTGCAAGAGGATGGACTGGAGACGACCGATGGCGGCGTGGCTGATGTGGCCGCCAGTTTCCAGCAGGCGGTGGTGGATACGCTGGTGCGAGGTGTCAGAGAAGCCCTTCAAGAATTCCCGGTGCGGCAAATGATGGTGTGTGGTGGGGTGGCAGCGAATACCACTTTGCGGCTGCAGATAAAGCAGTTGGAAAAAACCACCCGGATGCCGGTCGTCTTTCCGCCCCGCGATCTGTGTACGGATAACGCCGCTATGATAGCGGGTGCCGGCTATTTCCGTGCCTACCAGCAGGGGCCGAATGGCTTAGACTTGGACGTGTTCTCAGCACTGCCTCTGGCAGAAGTTGATTAACCTCCCCCGACGTCTTCTAATCTTCCAAGTCAAAGTCTCTGCGTCTGCCGTGTGGTCGCGGAAGTCAAACAGACTGGTAATGCCTTTGCTGTCCTTCAGCAGTGCAATATCCACGATGTAAGCAAATACAACTTTTACCGCTACCACGGCAAAGGGTGACCGACAGTGCAATACGTTGCCAAGCCACTGACACGCATGTCCTAACGATCAGGGCCCGCTCGGCGGAGTCTTTATCTTTCTTCAGCAAACCATAGGAACTGTGGAAAACTTCGTTGATAACTCGTTTGACAGTAGTTTTTCGGTGGAAAAGTGCCGATTTAGCGCAATTCGGCCTCCTACCGCCCGTAAAGGCTTTCATTACAGGAAGCCGGCTTCCATCGCAGGTGAGGGAACTTTTTGGGGGGCTGCTGCGTCTATAAAATACAAACCACATAGCGAGGCGTCCTATTCCTGCAACCGCAGGACAGCCAGGTCATGAGAAGGTTGTACCCTCCCTCCTTCACATACCACAAGGGACGCCTCGCTTTTTGATATCTATACCGTTTAGTATCGCCCGACGAGCGTACCAGGGAGAGTCGGTGGGAGTACATCCTCATCCCCAGATCAGACTGCATTTCTGAAAATGCAGCTTCGCCAGGAGGATGAACTGCTTGCCAATACCATCTAATTATACCAGAGACCAACAGATATAAGAGCGGGGGCTGGGATTGCGACGCTAAGGGGCAAAAGCCGGTTCAGAAGGCCATGCTATATTCCAGGCGGCCCTCACACGAGCGTTCCAGGTCGTGGGCGTTGGCCGGGGGAATCCTACGCTGCAGGGTCAGAATCAGGCGGCCCCGATCACCCCACTCGCGGGTGTATTTGAGGTCCAGTACCGACGCGGGGACGGGCTTCTTGGGGTTGGGTTGGGGGACAAAGTCACCAGACAGATAGCTTATATCCACCTTGCCACCTTTTGTTTCCTGGCCACCGACAATCTTCAGCTTGAGGAATTGAGTGACTTGCTCCGGAGAGACCGGCTGAGAGAAGTCACAGTAGCGATATCCCACATCCAGGGTTATATCCCCAAAAACCTGGCGGGAAAGACCAAAATCATACCACGTGGCCGGCAGCACGTTTTTCCCATGACGGTCTAAGGGGTGCTCGACATAGCCCAATTGCATGGTTCCCCCCAGAGCCGGCAGGGCGAAGTGCAGACCACGCTCGCGGGCAGGTCGGCCCGGCTGGTCGGCATACTCCAGTTTCATATTCAGTCCTTGCGGCGCACCATGTTCCAGGGCCAGCCTTACTACCGGCTGATCCAACCGCTGCCACTTCTTCTGATCATACTCAGTAAACTGGAGTTTGACATCCAGTTTCTCGGGATCGCCCCAGGCAAAGCGTACATCGTTGGCCGGCGCCCAGTCTTTACCCGGCCCACCCCAGGTAATATATCCCACCTGAACTCCCAGACTGCTGGCGCCGATTTTGTCCTTAGTCAGATAAAGGTGGCGGAGACTGGTTGCCGAGTCGTCCTGCGAGTTGTGCTGCTCAAAGCGAGCATTAAGGGCCAGGTGTTTGCCCATATCCAACCTGCCGGTGACCTTGCGGAAGCGGGTGGTCTGACCCGGACCGTCATCTTGTATCTGGTAATTGGCGGCCAGGTCCAGTCGCTTGATTGGCTGGGCGGTAAGATTGATGTTAGTGCTACGCTGGGTAGAGCGCTGAGAGTATTCGTTTATGAGATGGTTGCCTTTAATCCCGGCCCAGTCGGTAAACAACTGAAATTTGGGCGTCTGGATGAAGAAACGCCGCTGACGATTGATGCCGTTGTCGGTGGGAATGTTGATGGCCTGCCGCTCCAATTCCAGGGGCTCGCCGCTGATAAGTATCGTCAAGTAACTGCGGTAGCGTATCTCATACTGGTTGGGCTCCCGCATTGTCATGCGGTTCTGTTCGAATTTAGCCGGAGTCCCAAACATATTGAAAGGTACTTGCAGAGCGGTAGTACGCAACTCTTGAGTGGGCTTTCTCTTTCGTTCAATTTGCTCAATACTGTGGGTGAGCCCCGCCTTATCACCCATAAAATGTAGCGGTGTAGCAAAAGCCAGTCGCGGTCGCTGGACTTCCTGGTCGTCATGCTTGGTGATATGCAGATGGTATTCCAAGGTGGTCTCGTCACCGAGCAGATGCAGGGTAGGGGTGTCAAGGGTAAGTTGGCGCACAGTCTCAGGAGTGCCGTTGTTGCTGATATGCTTGACCCTGGTGCGCAGGCTCAGACTCTGGCCCTGCACCTGGGTAGTCAAGTGGGCATCATATCCATGCTCGTAGCGATTAGGCTCGCGTACGGTTATGCGCTTGAGGGACAAATCGCCTGTTGTGCCCAGGAATCCCAGGGGAGTCTGGAAGGCGGTAGTGCGCACCTGCTGGGTGGGAGCATTCTTGCGATGGACCGGCTCCAGGCTGTAAGACAGACTGGAGCCAGAACGCACACTCTCCAGCGGGCAGAACAGCCGGACCGTACGCTCCTCGGTTTCCTGGCCATCTTTGCTGGTGATATTCTGGTGAAACTCGGCCTTGCCTTGACCACCAAACAGCGCCAGGGGAGCCACCAGGTCGGTGGTTTTGACTTGTTTGTCGTGGATACCCTCGCTCTCAGTCAGCTTAGAGAAGGCGATCTGCCCATCACCACCGCTAAATGGCAGCGCCAAACTGGCTTCCACCTGATGCCGATGCAGACCGATAACCTTCGGCGAATCGGTGTTGGTCAGCTTGGCAGCCAGATCATAGCCTTCACCCAGACCAGTCTGTAGGGCCATGATGTGGGTAGTAAGCTCCTGGGGATCACCTGCCCCCGAGAACTGCTGGAGTTTCGTTTGCGCCAGGTGCAGCGAACCGCTGGAATCACCGGAGCCGAACGCCTGGATGAGACTGACAGTACGGGATTCTGTGCCACTAAGGAGAGTCTGTTGGAGGTTGGTAAGGGTACTGGTCTCCTGGGAGATGGCCAGCTTGGTTCGCGGGGTCAGTTCCAGGGACAGACCGTCAATGAGCTTCTCTTCCCACGCTTTACCCAGCAGGGCATTATTGTGCTGAACCAGGGATTGCTTGTAGTTGTGATGCAGGTCTAATCCCGGTGCAGCCGTGATACTAAGGTCATAGCTGTCTATGTCCGCAACCGGCTGGTTGGCCGCCCAGGCCCCCTCGGTCTGCAATAGGCCCTGCACCCGAGGACGGTTAGGTTGGAAGCCCTCCCAAAGCCCGGCCTCCTGGGCATAAGCCAATCCGCTGCCCCAGGTACAGAGTAGCATACCTAACAAGATTGTTAGCCGTAATCGTGTACTCATCATTAGAGAGCTAAGAATTAACCCTGACCTGATTAGTAGTTAAGCTATTACACTATAATAGACAGATATACACACCAATAGTTCTATTGGGCCAGACACATTGTACGTGGGGGCCCAATTGCCCCAATGGCTGACATTTATACCTATTAACATTATACTACGGATAAGGTATCACTGTCAAGGTAAATATCGTCATCTGTTAGACTACCTTGAGCGATTTCTGGAGCGCCGTGATTAACCTACAATGTCAGTATAATATCATATTTCCACTGGTAGTCTGCATTGTCCTCCTTTCTCGTGAGCCAGCCAGTGCAAACGGCCCTTCCCCGGCCAGATGATAGCACTGGCATGTGCCTTTACCACTGCCGAAATCAGGAGAAGGGATAATGAAATTAGGGGCGAATTGTATAGTTCAGATGGATCAACACATATCAGTAAGCTATGCCCACCGAAAAGCCGATTAGTAAGAGAGGAGACAGCCGATGACTATCAATGGCCAACTAAAATTAGGTTTTATCCCCACCCGGCGGGCGGTATTTAGCGCTGAGGACGCCGTGAAGTATCGGAAGATAATTGAGGCGCAATTGGATCAGTGGGAGGTGGACTACGTGGGGTTGGAGTGGCTGAATGATGAGGAGCTACTATACAGTCCGGCCGACGCCAGTGCCGTGGTGAAGCGCTTTCGCAATGAGGAGGTCCAGGCCCTGTTCTGTCCCCATTGCAATTTTGGGACAGAGGAGGCAGTTGCCAAGGTGGCTAAGGCCCTGGATGTGCCGGTACTGATCTGGGGGCCGCGGGATGAGGCTCCGCTGCCTGATGGGACCCGGCTACGGGATACCCAGTGCGGGTTATTTGCCACGGCTAAAGCCCTGCAACGGCTGGGAGTGCCATTCACCTACATCGTCAACACCACCGTTGATGATCCCGTGTTTGAGCGGGGGTTTCATAATTTCATGGCAGCAGCAGCCGTGGTAAACGCTTTTCGCAATCTGCGTATTGGTCAGGTGGGGCCCCGCCCCCGGGAATTCTGGTCGGTAATTGCTAATGAAGCCGAACTATTGGATCGGTTTGGCATTGAAGTAGTGCCGGTAGACCTGGGGACTATTGTGGAGTCTACCCGGCAGAAGGTGGCGTCGCCTGACGAGGGCCTCACCGAAGCCGTGGCTAATCTCAGACAGCGGGTCACGACAATCCAAGTAACTCATGAAGAACATCTGACGGTGTTAATGGCCTTCAGAATGGTGTTGGAAGAGTGGGTAGAGGAGGAAGGGCTTTCTGGTCTGGCAGTACAGTGCTGGCCTGGCCTGCAAGAGACCTTGGGCATTGCGCCATGCGCCGCATTCAGTGAACTTATTGACGCGGGGATTCCTACTGCCTGTGAGACTGATATTCATGGGGCAATAAGCATGGCACTGGTCAGTGCTGCGGCCGGCGGAGGGACAGCGCCATTCCTGGCCGACTTGACCATCCGTCATCCCGACAATGACAACGCCGAGTTGTTGTGGCATTGTGGCCCCTTCCCCTATAGCCTGAAGGCCGAGGGCGAAGAAGCCTCCCTATCAGATCACTACATAATGGACCCAGGCCATGGCGCCGTTATGGAGTATCCGATTCGCGGGGGTGATATTACCGTGGCCCGCATGGATAGCGATGGATGGGATTACTGGTTGCTAATGGGTGAAGGGCACAGTACCGACGGGCCCCGTACCCGAGGGACCTACGTATGGCTGGAGGTAAACAATTGGCCATTCTGGGAGGAGAAGTTGATCCGCGGGCCTTATATTCATCACGTCGCCGGTGTCCACGGGCGCGTGGCTCCAGTTCTATACGAAGCCTGCCGCTATATCTCCGGACTCAATGCTGATCCAGTGGAGCCGACTGAAGGGGATATTCAGGCATGGCTGCGCGGCCAGGCCTGAGCTACGATAGAGGAAAGTGGTGGCCGTAAGTGAATTCGCGGCGCGGATAGCCGACAGGTCCCTGCCCCGCTGTGTAGATAGTAAGACTATCTCCAGGCTGGTGAAGAAATAGCCAGAAACCGTCGGCAGCCGCGCTGGTACCTCTGGTGATGGCAGGTAGCATTGACACAGCCAGCTTCACAGTGCTATACTACTCCCCAGCGGCCAGACCACTGCCGGCCGGAAAACTCTATCTGTTGGTGGATTACTAATGGAACTTTCTGACGAAGAAAAACGCAAGCTGAGCCGTATGCGGAGCCGACTGCGCCGGGTGTGGCTAATGGGGGGGCTGGGGCCACTGGCGATCGTTCTGCTGCTGATGATAGGCATTTCAGGGGTGGCCGCCGAACAGGAAGCCGGTTCAGCGGAGGTATCGCAGATTACTATTGAGCGCAAGTTCAAGGCGGTGCTGGCGGTGTCGGCCTTACTGTTCTTTGTCGGCTTTTCGCTGGATGGGCGGTGGACTGATGCGGAGCGACTGGGCGAGCGAACCTACAAGGCCGCCGGTGGTAACGGCTTTACCCCTACTCGCTCCCAGCTCGCAGCCCAGGCCCACCTGGCTTTTTCCAGCATTGACAGTTCAGTGACAGCCCTGACCATTATAGGCGTAGTCATGGGGCTGGTGGCGCTGCTGGCGGTGTTGTCAGGACTGGCTATCACCTACGGCCTACAGCTACTGGTGTTAGCCACTATTTATCAGCTATTTATCTTCTCGCGCCATCCATACTACGACGAAGTGTTAGAGGCGGCCATTCGCGGGGAATTGCCCAGCAGTAAGGACAAGGAAGACGGCCAGGAGTAAGAGGCCGGGTGTAGTAGCTTGCTGCTCTTGCCCGCGTGTTGGCCGCGGGCCGCTTTTTATCGGAGGCAGACCACTATAATGCTTTATCAGCGACCCCGAGGTGTTAATGATATTCTGCCGGAGGAAGTAGGGCGCTGGCAGCAAGCAGAAGCCACCTTTCGTGACTTGTGCCGAGTGTATAATTATGAGGAGATAAGGACCCCTATATTTGAACAAACTGACCTGTTTGTACGGACAGTCGGTGAGAATACCGACATCGTGTCCAAGGAGATGTATACGTTTGAAGACCGAGGCGGGCGCAGCCTGACCCTGCGGGCGGAGGGCACCGCCCCTACTATCCGCGCCTATCTGGAGAACCACCTGCAGGGCCAGGATCCCGAGCGGCTGGTGAAGCTTTACTACCTCTCCCCTATTTTTCGTTACGACCGGCCCCAAGCAGGTCGCTACCGTCAGCATCATCAGGTGGGTGCGGAGGCTATCGGATCGCCGCGGCCAGAGGTTGATGCCGAGATAATCCAGCTTAGCCTAACTTTCTTTGAGCGGCTGGGACTGGAGGAGGTGACCTTGCTGCTCAATTCAGTGGGCTGCCAGCAATGCCGGCCTCAGTATGTCAGCGCCCTGCAAGAGTTTGTCCAGCCTCACTTACACCAGATGTGTGAGGATTGTCAGCGCCGCTATGAGACTAATCCGCTGCGGCTGTTAGACTGCAAGAACGAGACCTGTCGGCAGATTATGCAGCAAGCGCCGAGTATGCTTGATATGCTATGTGATGAGTGTGCTACCCATTTTGATAGGCTCCAGCAGACCCTGGATTTGCTGGGCATTGACTATACAATTGACCCTCAGATTGTTCGGGGACTGGATTACTACACCAAGACCGCCTTTGAATTTATGGCTCCCGGCCTGGGGGCCCAGGACTCTATCGGCGGCGGGGGACGGTATGATGAGCTAATTGAACAGTGTGGCGGGCCGCCTACTCCAGCGGTCGGCGTCGGAATCGGCCTGGAGCGGGTGCTCATCGCTCAGCAAGTAGCGGGAGCAGTTGAAGAAGTCCAGCCGCGCCAGGGAGTATTCGTGGTGACTATCGGTGAGCAGGCCTGGCCGGAAGGCCTCAAGCTGCTCACCAAGCTGCGCGCCGTCGGGCTGAAGGCGGAGATTGACTACCGGCAGCGGAGCGTACGAGCGCAGCTTCGTTACGCGGACAGTGAGGGGTACCAGTGGGCTGCGATCCTGGGTGAGGACGAACTTAAGCAGCAATCTGTTACCCTCCGGGATATGGTCAGCGGCCAGCAGGAGAGCCTGCCGCAGTCGGAACTGATAACGCGACTGCAGGTGGAGGACGAATAACCGTGAACTGTCCTGCCTGCGGTCAACCCAGTAAGGCGCAATGGAATGAGGACTGCCCCTTATGTGGCTTTCCGATGGGGCAAGTCAGGCGGCAGATTATTCCCATCTATATCATAACGGGGTCTATATTCCTGAGCACCTTAATCTACGGGGCATTGGTATACGTTATGAGTACTAACGCAATGATAGAACCGCAGCCGGTAGGAGAAGTGGTATTCTATGCGTTAGGGGGCGCAGTAGTGCCGGTGGTGATAGCTATGGCATTTGTCAAGCGTATCATAGCCAAGGCGGCTTTGGCCGAGGTCCCGGCCGTGTATGGACTGGTGGCGTACTTTCTTACTGGTGACACAGCGAAGTTCGCTATATTCCTAGGTATATCGTGGGGGCTGTTTATCTGGCTGAGCACACAGATTGTGGATTATGTAGCCCAGATACAGCGCCATGCGGTCGAGAAGTGGCAGCGTAAAAGTAGCCAGTAGGACAGGCGTCTCACTTGCCCTCGGACCGACGGGCGGGACGCCTGTCGTACCGGTTCTGATGAGGAGGCTGTTGAATGTCGGAGTTGGGTAGTTTTA
Organism: Candidatus Zipacnadia bacterium; assembly: GCA_029821215.1. Lineage (GTDB taxonomy): Bacteria > Armatimonadota > Zipacnadia > Zipacnadales > Zipacnadaceae > JALGTV01. The sequence continues at coordinate 25,045 of JALGTV010000007.1, forward strand.
TGCAACGCACGGCTCACTGTGGGGAGCTGCGGCTGGAGAATGTTGATGACGAGGTTACGCTCAACGGTTGGGTGAACCGGCGGCGGGACCACGGCGGGCTGATATTTATAGATTTGCGGGATCGCTCGGGCATCGTGCAGGTGGTCTTTGACCCGCAGACTTCACAGCACGCTCATGCGGCAGCTTTCCAGATGCGGGGGGAGTATGTCGTTGCCGTTCGCGGTACGGTGCGGCACCGGCCAGAGGGT
>JALGTV010000199.1 GCA_029821215.1 Candidatus Zipacnadia bacterium
CAGAGGAGAATGCTCATACAGCTCCTGAATGATGACATTCTTCTGAGCCAACTGGTCAACGATCAGCCCCCGCAGCCTCCCGGCATCACTCAGGTCGCCGAATCGCACCGCCCGCGGCATGCGCGCCGTCTTGTCAGTATAGGCTGGGCCAATACCCCGGCGGGTGGTGCCTATACTTTTGCTCCCCCGAGCTTCCTCAGCCAGCTCATCCAGTAGCCGATGGTAAGGCATTATCACATGAGCATTGCAGCTTACCCGCAGGTTCGTACAATCATGCCCGCGCTCTTGCAGTTGCTGTATTTCCTCGGCCAATACTTGGGGGTCAATCAATGTTCCATCGGCCATCATACAGGTACAGTCGGGATGCAGAATGCCCGAGGGGATCAAGTGGAGCTTGAACTCCTCCTCGCCGATTCCAGGTCGGCCTTCTCCGCCAGAATATCAGTAATCTTACCCTTGCCTTCATCGCCCCATTGAGCTCCGACTACTACAGTGATTGACATTCGTCATTCTCTCCTCGGTTACGCAGATCATTGCCCCGCGACAATGTTAAATTCCCTGATGAGGTAGTTCTTCCTCCCCGGTTAACCGGATGGCTGCTGCTCGCAAGTCCCGCCACTGGTCATAGGCCACGGCCAGCAGTACCGCATTCAGGGCTCCCCACAGTGCGGCCGGCCAGTACAAATAGTGAGGGCCACTGACATGCAGGATGGGCAGATGGACCGCTACTACCAGACCTGTTAGAGTCCAGGCCAACGGACTGCGGCTGCCAATCAGCACAACTGCGCCTCCCGCCAGCAGTATCATCAGTCCCACGGCGGCCATCTGCTCAGGTATTGTTGCCTGGGCGAAGTTGCCGGCCACCACCTGCCCCACAAACAAGCACCATACACTGGCCCCCAGCACCGTCCATACCACCTCCGAGATCACATCCCGACAGTACCGAGCAGCCAGATATGCTATTGCAACCACTCCCAGACCGGCGGGGACAATCCAATAGCTGCCTGCCCCGACGTATCTGAGCAGTGGCTCATCCAGGTACCAGGCTATCTTCAGCAGCACGTGACCCAGGCCCCGGAACTCAGGGTTCCAGGCCACTGGCAGCGCCAAATGCCGCACCACGAGGAACACTGCCCCCAGCCCGACGAATATGCCCCCCACCACCATCGGAATCTTGCGCCGCCGATACCAAACTACCAGCGGAGCTATGAACACGAGGGCCAGGGCCATCTCCTTGAACAACAAGGCCGCTATGTACAGAGTTAGAGCAGCGGTCAACCAACCCCAGTGTTTGCGGTAAATATACCAATCTAAACTTAGCAGGCTGCCCAGAGCCACCAACAGCGAGAATATGTCGGTCTGGGCCGGCCAGTAGGGCATCTCCCCCGCTACCACCCGGGCTGGAATCCACCCCGGCCCTACCGGGCCTCGTCGCAGGTTGAATATCACCACCGCCAGCAGAGCTATGCCCATAGCCCGCCGCCTCCCCGGGGAGGCGGCCAGGCGGTACACCAACAAAAACAGCAGCCCGCCACTGATCCCATGAACCAGCCACGAAACCAGACAATAGCGGGAGAAGTTATATCCCCATAGGCGATACTCGGCATACATCAGCATGCTGGTCAGGGGGCGGTAATACAGCGCCCGACATCAGCCCAGGTAGCTCGTTGGGCAAAGTGGACGATATCCAGAATATCGCGATTGGTGGCATACAGTCGCTGCAGGCTCTCGTCCAAGAAGGTCCCCGGCCTGGCATCCAGTCCTGGAATCCGCACATACCCGGCCAGCAGCGATATGACCATCGCCACCACCAGCCCGCTAACCAGCCAACGCCAGGCGGTTGGGTCGGTGGTTTGAGGAGAAGCGAGTTGTTCGTGCTCAGCCATGAAAGTAGTCGGTTGGCCCACAAATTACCCCTATCGGCGAGACTCCGCGCCGATAGTGCGTATTAGAGATAGCAGTTGCCCGGGCAGCTTATCGCGATTGTCAGGACTAACCTGAATAATCTTTACTGTATCTAATTGGCGGATTCTATCCAGAAATGGGTGGCGTTTGCGCTGAATTGTACCCAGCAGCGGGGTGGAGCAATCTAATGCCTCCCATACCGCCGTCTTAAATCCCTCAGAGCACAGTTCCATACTGGCAATTTCGTCGCAGATTATCAAATCGGCTTCCTGACCGGCCTGCTGGAGAGCCGGTACTGCAATTTGCTCAATATCGCGGATATTGACGCGATACTTGCTTATCTTTGGCCCATCACTCAAATCAGTATGAGCCAGGATGCCGGATTGACCGGCCAAGGTCTTGATGCCAAACCCCACTCGCCGCCCGCGCTCGCGTATCTCCTGGGTATAGAAGCCGCCGGCCTGGCCCTCAAAAGCCTCTACCGTGTGCATAATGACCGTCGTCTTCCCACAACCGGGCGCGCCGGTTAGCAATATATTGTACCCAATCTGTTGCTCGGAATCTGTCAACGCCATAACGATTATATGTGTTTAGCCCAGTTAGTGCAGATGGGACTAATAACCGTAGGAGGGCCGTCCTTGGCCCGACGGTAGTCGGGGCACCCTTCGGCAAGCTCAGGACAGGCCCTTTGGCTTGCTGAGGGCAGACTAAATGCCCTCCCTCTTGTCGCGTAGGCGAGGTTCTCTCCTTCGGCAGGCTCAGGACGGTGAGCTTGCCGAACCGCAACCTCGCTCGCTAGGTCGCGCAGGTTAGAGAACCTGCGCTACGCGGTGAGGGGCGGGCTCCTGACTTCGCTCGCGCCTACAGATAGTACAAGACACCTGCCCGGCGTGCCGTCCCGCCTCCCTGTTCCCCTGCCTTCCTCTCCGTTACCGTTGTGTCCCCAGCAGATACAAGCCCACAGCGCCAAAGATAATATTCTGCGCCCACGCCGCCAGGACGGGAGGCAGGATCCCGGTTAATCCGAAGGCCAGGCCCCAAGAGCGCACCCCATTGTACAGGAACACCAAGATTATGGCGATGAGGATACCAGCAAAGCTGCCCAAGTGGGCATAACGGTCGGCCAGGGGGGCGGCGATGAGCACAAATACCAGGCAGGCCACTGGTATGGCGTACTTAAACTGGCGGTAGACCTGGAGTTGGTGAGCCGACTGGCCAGTTGCCTCCAGGTTGCGAGCCAGCTCATCCAGTTCGCTGGCCGTCATCTCCAGGGGCGTGCGCTTATCGGCGTAGTATTTTTGAATGGCCTGGTGGAGTTTTATGGGCTGGCGGGCGAACTGTTCCTGGTGCTGCGGCTGTCCCTCCGCGTCCAGATAGACAGTCCGGCCCTCCTCCAGCACCCACACTGGCCCTTCCAGAGTAGCCCGCCGAGCCGCGGTGATGGACACTAACCGGCCCCGGGCATCCTCCTGCCATATCATTATTTCTGAGAGCTGGTTGGTATCGGCATTCATGTGCCGCACGTAGAATATACGCCCGGTCTCGTCGCGGAAAAACTGGTTATATTCTTCCCGCACGACCGGCTGGGTGCGGGTAAGCTGCTCAAAGACCCGATGAGCGGCTTCGGTAGCCGAGGGCACTACTGCCTCGCTAATGGCAAAGGCAGTAGCGCTGGTAACCACTCCCACCACCAGGAAGCCGGCACAAATGCGAGTAAAACTGGCACCAGCGGCCCGCATGGCCACCGTCTCGCCATTGCGGGCCAGGGCAGTGACGGCCATGGCGACCCCGACCAGCGTGCCCACTGGCAGCGACCAAACCACCGCCTGGGGCGTGCAATACAGCAGGTACTGGCCGATAAGCTGCGGCGATACCCGCAATCCCAGGACCACGGCTCCCAGTTTGCGCGCCTCATCACCCACCAGAATCACTACAAAGATGAGCACTCCAATAATGAAGGGCAGGATGAGGTGGCGGGTTATGTATCGGTCTACCAACCTCATATTGGTCACACTCAAAAATGGACAGCTATCTGCTACTGGAACTACCAGCATCCGTCTCCATGACCACAAAGGCCACAGCATACTCTTCATCATGGGTCAGAGACAGATGTATTGAGGAGATATGATGCTGGCGGGCAAACTGGGCGGCATAGCCATGCAGCCGGATTTGGGGACGGCTGCGGTTGTCAGCCTTGACCTCTATATCACTGAACACAATGCCCCGCGCCCGGCCGGTTCCCAGCGCCTTCATCACTGACTCCTTGGCGGCAAAGCGCACGGCCAGGCGCTCGGCGGGCCGGTCGTGGGCCATGCACCAGGCCTGCTCAGCGGGGGTAAAGACCCGATCAAGGAACCGTTGCCCAAAGCGGTCCAGCACCCGGGCAATCCGCACCACCCGGATCATATCAGTGCCAATGCCAACAATCATGCCAACAGCCCCCCTATCGCCGCCTTCATTATCTGTCTGGAGTATACAAGCTTATGACCAATAGTGGCAAGACTTCACCGGAGGAACAACGCTGATCTACAGGAGACCACCCAACTGGCCTGAGTCGGCAGGAAGCCAAACAACTGGCTGCCGGGCCAGGATTCGAACCTGGAACAACTGATCCAGAGTCAGCCGTGTTACCGTTACACCAC
>JALGTV010000200.1 GCA_029821215.1 Candidatus Zipacnadia bacterium
TTAGGTCCAGGCATCGGTAACACCTCGGGTAAAATAATGGGTACCAGATGCCTATTCGCCGTCCCTTAAAAAATCCTCTCTTATCTGTATAACTATTTGGTAGGCAGAGCACTATCACGTTTCCTCCTTGACTTCTACTCCCCCCCACTTGTTATACTATGCAGTGACTTTTACACCAGTTTCTAATAGGGGACGCCAGGTTGTCTGGAGTTTGAGACTTCATCGCAAATAAAGACAGTATCCATTGCGTCAAGCCGAAGTGCTATCAGGGGGGGTATCCGATTTTATGGGAACTATCAACATCGCTGTTTGCGGTCTGCTGTGGTGCTATGAAGACCAGGACTTCGTCACGTGGTTGCGGGAAGTGAAAGCAGCCGGCTATGAAGGGATTGCCGGATTTGCCAATGGCTCTATAGGAGATTTGGCCCCCTTTGTTGACACCCCCGCTTCCCTGGAGTGGATTTTGACCAGTGCCGGCGAGTCTGTGATTTCATGGCCGCTTTGGGGTGCCCGCATTTAGTTTTGCTGGGCGGAGGGGGCAAAGAGGACGCAGATTTTGTCGCTCTGGGGGCGATACTTAATTGTATTGGTGAAATTGCCCAGCAGCGGGGCGTAGGCGTCTACTATCACAACCATACCGGATTTACCGGCGAGACTTTTGAGGATATGGACAAGCTCCTCGCCCATACCGATCCTGACAGGTTGGCGGTTATGTGTGATGTGGGGCATGCCATTAAGGATTTCATCAATCAACCAGTACAACAGCGCGCCCTCAGGTTCCTGGAAAAGTACTGGCATCGCCTGCGATTTATTGAGTTCAAAGACTGGCATCCGGAGACAGACTTGAATACCTGCGTCGGGGAGGGACGGTGTGATTGGGAGGCAGTATTTGAGATAATCAAGCAGAATGGATATAACGGCTGGATTACAGTGGAGCAAAACGGTCCCAGCCGCGACCGTACTCCCCTGGAATGGGCCCGCATCAGCTGCGAGTTTATCAGGAAAGGGCTGGGTGTATGGCTGCCATTCCCAAGCGGCGCCTGGGACGGACGAATTTACAAGTCACCGAGTTAGGGTTGGGTGGCTTTCAATTTACCAGCCAGTTTAGCGTGCCTCGGGCCGAGGCTTATGCCATTCTGGATCACGCCTTTGCGGCGGGGATTAACTTGGTAGACACCGCCCCAATGTATGGCTGCGGCGAGAGCGAGGAATTGGTGGGGCGGGCTCTGGAGCGGACTGACAGCCAGGTTATCGTCTCCACCAAGGTCGGCTGGTTGGATGGGACGGTTGTCCTCTATCACGGCGATGCCGCCTATCAGGACGAAAGTCTGCTGGGCCAGGTAGTTGAACACGGTCTGCGGCTGGTGGGGCGCGACCAGGTAGAGATTCTGATGATTCACGAACCGGAGTGGCCCCAATGGGCTCTAAACCAAAAAACAAGAGATGCGCCGGTCATGCGCCTGTTAGAGTCACTGAAACGCGACGGGATTATCGGGGCTATCGGCATGGGGGACCGGGATTGCCAGTTTATGGCCGATTTGATTGAGACTGACCGGATTGATGTGGTGCTCAGTTTTATGCACTATGATCTGGCTGTCCACGATGCCCGCGCCCGGCTCATTCCCACGGCTAAGCAGCACGATGTGGGAGTGATATTAGGCGGGCCTTTTCGCCAGGAAGCGCTGGCCGTCAGGCAACCGGAGCGCATTGCCCAGATACGGGTTACCGGCGAATATCCACATGGACTGGAAGCAGAGGTGCTCCGCCGCATAGACGCCCTGGCCGCCGAGACGGATATGGAGTTAGCCGAAATGGGCATCCGTTACTTGCTCAGTGATCCTGATATCAGCACCGCTATTCCCGGCCCCCGCGCAGTGGCCCAACTGGAGGCCAACATTGCCTCGGCGGCGAAAGGGCCGCTACCTGTCGAACTAATTGAAAAGATAGACCAAATCGACCGGGACCAGTTCTGCGAGCGGCGGTACCCCAACATCATGATACCCACCACTACCAACGTAACTCCAGAGGAGGACCGACTATGGCGCTACACAAAAATCTATTGAATTCCGGCTTTGCCCTGCCCGAATGTGAGAAACACTTTCACGACCATGATGAGACCTGGATTATCCTGGCAGGACGGGGCATTGCCGTCTCGGAGGGCAACTCGTACCAAGTCGGGCCGGGTGATTGTGTAGCTACGGAAATGGGGCATCATCATGATTTTCCCATCGTATTCCAGCCGGTCAAAGCGGTTTTCTTTGAGACAACATTAGCCGGTCAGAAACGCCACGGCCACCTGTGGGAATACGAGTACGGTCCTGCACAACCTCGGCCAAAACGCGTTTAGTTAGCTAAGGAGACTCAATATGGCATACAAGATAATCATGGTGGGCACTGGTGGGCACGGAGCATCCTGGGGCAAGAGATTTTTTCCGCTTAATGTTGAGGATGGTCGGGTAGAAGTGGTGGCCGCCGTGGACACCAACCCCACGGTACTGAGCAATCCCCAGAAATTCCTGGGCCTGCCATCAAAGCGTTGCTACACTGACGCAGAGAAGGCTTTTGATGAAAACCCCGCCGATTTCTGCATCATCTGTGTCCCCCCGGCCTTCCACGAAGACTATGTAGATCTGGCCCTGGCCCACAACTTACACATTCTCTTGGAGAAGCCAATTGCTGACACGCTGGAGGCTTCGGTACGCATCGCCAATAAGGTTAAACAAGCTGGCAAGAAAATGGGCGTGACTATGAGTCACCGCTTTGACCAGGATAAGACCACGCTACGGGAGCAATTGCAGTCGAACCAGTGGGGACAACTTGATTACATCGTATGCCTCTTCACCTGTGACCGCCGCCAATTTGCCAGTTGGGGCAAGTTCCGCCACGAGATTCCCGATCCACTAATGGTGGAAGGTTCAGTACACCATCTGGACTTGCTGGTTGATATGGCTGGCGCCCAGTGTGAGACCATCTACGCCCAGACGTGAAATCCGCCGTGGGTGTGCTTACCTACTAAACCGTATTTGCAGGATATCGCCGTCCTGGA
>JALGTV010000201.1 GCA_029821215.1 Candidatus Zipacnadia bacterium
CGTTAAGCAGACAGCCAATAATCTGCGCGGCAAAGTAAGCGGAGCGGTGGGGGCATACAATGCCAGCGCCCTATTCTTTGAGAACCCCCAGGAGTTTGAGCGAGAGGTGTTGCGCCAGCTACACCTGCAGCCGGCTACCTACTCTACCCAAATTATCCCGCCGGAGTTTATGACTGACTTCATCCACAGCCTGATTTCCACCTTCGGGGTGCTGGCCAACCTGGCTGATGATATGCGTCATCTGCAGCGCAGCGAAATTGCCGAAGTTGGGGAAGCTTTTGAGGCCGAGCAAGTGGGTTCCTCAACGATGCCCCACAAACGCAATCCCTGGAATTTTGAAAACGTCAAAAGTATGTGGAAGGCTTTTGTCCCCCGGATGCAAACGGTCTACGCTGACCAAATCTCCGAGCACCAGCGCGACCTGAGCAACTCCGCCTCTTCTCGGTTCCTGCCCGAGGTGATGGTGGCGTTAGTCGCCACCGTAAGACGTTTGCAGCGGATTATGGGGCGGCTGGTCACCGACAGTGCCAGTATGAAGCGCAACTTCCAGATGAATGCTGATCTAATCGCCGCTGAGCCGGCTTACATTTTGCTGGCCGCTGCCGGCCACCCGGATGCTCATGAGACGGTGCGAAAACTGACCCTCCAGGCCCAGCAGAGCGCACGACCCTTCTGCGAACTGTTAGAGGAGGACGAAGGGGCCCGGCCCTACCTGGACCGGTTTACCGAGGCCCAGCGGGAGCTGCTACGCAATCCGAGCTACTACATAGGTATTGCCACCACCAAAACCGAGCAGGTCTGTACGGAGTGGGAAAGCCGACTGGAGGTAACCGGACTAACGGCGTGAGGTCAGGGGATACGATATTGACCGGTAATACTGTTTAGTGGGTAATCAAAATATCCGATGCCCTCCGCTGAACAAAACAGCGGAGGGCATCGTTGAACATACACAGATTGTTAGAGTTATCCAACAACCTGGACATTCTCGGCGCGGGGACCTTTTTGGTCTTCAACTATCTCAAACTCGACCTGATCGCCCTCGTTCAGGCTACGATATCCCGAGCCGATGATAGCGGAGAAATGTACGAATACATCCTCCCCTTCCTCGGCCTCAATGAATCCGTAGCCCTTGTCGCCGTTGAACCATTTGACTGTGCCTTTAGCCATGGGGGGCACCTCCCTTTCCGGTATTGGCTATCCATCGCTCGGTAGCCAATCCTGGAGGAGAGGTATCTCGCCAGGAAGTCCACCTGCTCTGACTTAGCCTTAATACATCACTATCCCCGACTATATCGGGTCTTAGCCTATATACTATAGCATATCCCGCGAAAATAGTCCAGCTAAACTTTGCAAGGATGAGGAGGAGGCCAAGTTAACTATAAATTATTAGCCCAGTTTGACACCGAAGCGCTACGTGAGTTTGACCAGCAGCTTAAGCAACGGCTACGTGAAGAAGCTCAGCGCCGGCGGGAACCGGACAGTAAGCCGCGTCACAAGCGGCGGCGCCGATAGACAGTTAGCTATGTAAACGGTGGCGGCGTAGCTCAGGTGGTCAGAGCGCGCGGTTCATACCCGCGTCGTCGGGGGTTCGAATCCCTCCGCCGCTACCAAATTTGCCCATGGGTCTCAGCCGAGACATGGTGGGTGATGATTCCCGTCACCGCACTGAGCGGGTATAGACAAGGCTATCTTTCATCGGCGGGCGGGTGCCCGTCACTTACATAATAGGTCCAGGTTGCTGGGCAAACATTTCACCCCGATATAGAGATGGCGTAAGTATGAACTCTCTTTCTGATGACGACCTCCGCTGGTTACTGGCTTTGCTGGAGGAGGAGAAGCTGGCCGAGATTGAGGTGCATGAGGGCGACTTCCAGATATTGGTGCGAGCCGCCGATATTTCTATAGCCCCACCTGCTTCCGGTTGCACCGACCAGTCTTCCTCATCCGAACTAACTGCCAACCAGATACCAGTTCTCTCGCCGGTAGCAGGCGTGTTTTATCGGGCTCCCTCTCCCCAAGCGCAGCCATTTGTGCAAGTGGGCGATTACGTGGAGCATGGTGACACCGTAGGCCTGGTGGAGGCTATGAAGCTATTCAATGAGGTGCCCAGTCCGGCCAGTGGCCGGGTGGTGCGTATCCTCGTTGACAATGAGGACCAGATCGAGGAAGACCAGCCGCTGATGATAATTGAAAAGCCCTCTGAGGACGAAGATTAGTTCGGCTTGTATGATAAGCGGGTGCATATGATGTCTCCACAGTCGGTAAAAGTAGGAATCCTGGGGGTGGGAGTAGTAGGCGGCGGTGCCTATCAAATTCTCCAACAGAATGCCGCCCAAATTCGCCGCATTATTGGAGCTGATGTAACGGTCGCCGCCTTGTGTGATATTGATTGGGAGCGGCCCCGCGACTTTGAGGTCCCCGAAGAACTGAAAGTCACCGACGCTATGGCGGTGGTCAATGACCCCGACATCCACATCATTGTCGAGACCATTGGGGGCACAGATGCTGCCCGCCAGCTCATATTGGCGGCCATCGCCGCCGGCAAGAATGTGGTCACCTCCAATAAGGAACTGATGGCTAAACACGGTGAGGAGATATTCAGCGCCGCCGCTGCCCAGCAGGTGGATGTGCAGTTTGAGGGCAGCGTAGGTGGAGTTATTCCTATCATCCGTTCTCTCAAAGAGAGTCTGGCGGCCAGCCGCATTGACCAGATCATCGGCATTGTCAACGGAACTACTAACTACATCCTCACCCGTATGAGCCAGGAGGGCCGAGAATTTGCCGAGGTGCTGGCCGCCGCGCAGCAATTAGGCTATGCCGAAGCTGACCCCACCGACGACATTGAGGGCATTGATGCGGCTAACAAACTGGCCATCTTAGCGGCCATTGCCTTTGGCGGCCGGGTTCCGGTAGAACAGGTATACCGCGAGGGTATCTCGGGAATAACCCCGGCTGACCTGGACTACGCTCAGCGTATGAATTACGTGGTAAAGCTACTGGCTATCGCCAGGCGGGATAATGACCAGATTGAAGCCCGCGTCCATCCTGCTCTGCTGCCGGCCACTCATCCTCTATCTGCTGTTAATGGAGTCTTCAACGCCATATTCGTCCGGGGGCCGGAGTGTGGTGAGGTGATGTTATATGGCCAGGGCGCCGGAGCTATGCCTACCGGCAGCGCCGTAGCCGCTGATGTCGTTGACTGTGCCCGCAATGTGACATACGGCGCGCCCGGCCGGGTCTCGTGCAGTTGCGCGGGTGAGGCCCAGATTAAGCCGATAGCCGAAACCGAAACCAGCGTCTACCTGAGAATGCGGGTGGCGGACCGGCCGGGAGTACTGGGAAATATCGCCACTGTCTTCGGCCAGAAGGGCGTCAGTATTCAGTCGGTCATTCAGCAATCGTCTGAGGGCAATGCTGCCGAGATCGTCTGGATAATGCACAAAGGACCGGAGAAGAACCTCCAGTCAGCCCTTAGCTGCATCCGGGGCCTCAATATTGTCCAGGACATCTGTAGTATGATTCGGGTGATGGAGTAGTGACTCCCCGTGACCAGCTTGGCTCAGCCGGTCGCTGGCAGGGCGTAATTGAAGAATATCAGGAATTTTTGCCTGTCAGTGACCAAACCCCGCGGGTCACTCTGCTGGAGGGGGATACCCCGCTGATTCCCTCCCGGCATATCGGCCCCAATCTACCGGGAAATATCCGGCTTTACTTTAAGTATGAAGGCGTCAATCCCACCGGTTCATTCAAGGACCGGGGTATGACCATGGCCGTATCCAAAGCTGCCGAGGAAGGCGCTCAGATGACTATGTGCGCTTCCACCGGCAATACTTCGGCAGCAGCGGCTGCCTATTCTGCCGCGGCCGGCCTGCAAGCCGTGGTGCTTATCCCTGACGGTTACGTAGCCCTGGGTAAACTGGCCCAGGCCCTATCTCACGGGGCTCGCGTTATCCAGGTAGCCGGTAATTTTGACGATTGCTTACAGTTGGTGCGCACCATTACTGACAATTACCCGGTTACCCTGGTCAATTCCCTTAATCCGTATCGGCTGGAAGGGCAGAAAACCGCCGCTTTTGAAGTCTGTGATGCGCTGGGTGGCAGCCCCGATTTTCACGCCCTGCCGGTGGGCAATGCCGGCAATATTACCGCTTACTGGTGGGGTTACTGCGAATATTGGGATAAAGGCCTGATTGCCAGCCGGCCCCAGATGTTGGGTTTTCAAGCTGAGGGGGCGGCCCCTATGGTACATGGGGAACCGGTAGCCAATCCCGAAACGGTGGCTACTGCCATTCGCATCGGCAACCCCGCCCGCTGGCAGGATGCCTCCC
>JALGTV010000202.1 GCA_029821215.1 Candidatus Zipacnadia bacterium
CGAGCCGCTGGTTATTCGGGGCGAGGCGTATGTTTCCGACGGCGCCCTGTACAGCGCGCAGGAACCCATGCAGGTCCCAGGGCCCATCACCGCAATGGAAATGGGTACGGGCGATACGGTTGACGTGTATACCCTCTGGTACGATATAGATGATAATCAGATGCTGCCCGATGATGTAACCTGGTCGTCCACTGACGATACCGTAGCCACCGTGGTAGCCGATCCGCTTGACCCCACCATAGCAGAGATAACAGGCGAATTTGCGGATACCGGGTCGGCCAGTTGCCAGATAACTGCTACGGCTACCCCCGCGGGGCAAGAGGTGGCGCCCGCTCAGATGGGGGGCAGCATGCCGTCCCCGGAGGTTGCTCGGGGCGATCTGGAGGTAATCGTTGAATAGCCGGGGGATGAGGACACATCTGGGAAGAGCTGACGACAACGATCCTACAATAAGGGGACGATGGGCCCCGCCTGAAACAGTTTACAAAAGATTTTCATTGATAAACTATTGACGTCGTGTTATATATAAATAGGCAATTTTAGCTGTTGTTTTCATTATGCCCAGGGGGGATTATAATGAGGCTTCTTAAGCTGTTGGTTTTCTTGCTGGCTGTCAGTTCGGTAGCCTTTGCCGATACCCTGCCAGTAGCCCCTCAGCTACGCGCAGCGAGCCTGCTTACGGGTTGGGAAGGTGCCCTGGCAGCGACGGAGACCCTTCCTCGTGACTTCCAACCGCCACCCACCTACACTCTCGAACCGGATTACGTAACGCCTGTCAAAAATCAGAACCCTTACGGCACGTGTTGGGCATTCGCCACTTATGGCTCTATGGAGAGCAACATCCTGAAACAGGGTGGCTCCGAGGCCAATCTGTCTGAGAACCACCTGGTAAACAATCACGGCTTTTATGTCGGCGATCCTCCCGATCCCTATAATGCGGGCGGAAACATCTGGATGAGCGCGGCTTACCTGAGCCGCCTTGACGGCCCGGTCAGCGAAGCGGACGACCCCTATCCGGGCGGCGAAGGAACCACCATCACTCCAGGTGGTTATGAGCGGCAGTATTTCCTTGATGATATGTCCATATATGATACCCGTAACGAGATCAAGAATGCGGTGATGAATCGCGGTGCTCTCTACACCAGCATGCGCTGGGATTGGGCGTACTACAACTCCGACGACTACACCTACTATTACGACGGAACGAGTAGCACCAACCATGGTGTGACAATCGTGGGGTGGGACGATACTAAGGTGACGGACGGAGGCACGGGGGCGTGGCGGTGTAAGAATAGCTGGGGTGACACATGGGGAGACAGTGGTTATTTCTGGCTGTCGTACCAGGATACAAAAGGGGGCAAGTACGGGGCCTCGTTCCAGGCAGGATCGCCGAATCCAGCGGATAACATCGTTGATGTTTATCAGCATGATGACTTCGGTAGTGTCTCGGTGCTTAACGCGCACTATGCACTGAATTATTTCGAAACCCAAGGTTCGGCGCCCCTGGGCGCAGTGGGTTTTTATACCTACGTGGACGACGCCGACTATGGTGTGCGCATTTACGATACGTTCTCGGAGGCCTCGGGCTGCTCCGACCTCTTGGCCGAAACCACGGGCACCATAGACTACCAGGGTTGGCACGTGGTGGACCTGGATGCGTATGTGGCGCTCCCGGACAACGACTTCGCGGTCTATTTGTACCTGGATAACGATGGCGACTATTACCAGACACTTGAGATGACCGCGGCTGATTATTGCACCTCCACGTCCGAGGCGGGCCAAAGCTACTACAGTTTTGATGGCTCGAGTTGGACTGACCTTTACGATCTGGAGAGCACGGCAAATTTCTCGATCAAAGCCTACGCTACGCCCGAGCCGGCGACCATGGCCTTGTTTGCCCTGGGGCTGGCTGGCCTGGGAGCTAAGCTACGCCGCCGAGACAACACTTAGCTTAGCTACATCGGGGCACCCTTCGGCAAGCTCAGGACAGAGAGGACGCCCCCCACAGTAATCAGAGTGACAGTCCAATGGCTCAGGCGCGATGCCTGGGCCATTTTGCTTTAACCCACCGGCTGGAAGCCGGTGCCACCGAACAAATAGAGTGCCACTGATAGTAAGTCGCGGCGGAGTCCGCCAAAGGCGGATAAAACACCGCTCCCACAGATTGTCAGTATCTGCTGTAGGAGGGCCGTCCTCGGCCCGATTATGCGGTGGCCCCAGGCGTCTTTGTCTGTCCTGCCCATCGCGGGACGGCGGGGCTACTACTTGGGGGCAATACCATTGCGGACCTGCTGGATGACACTGGTGGTGGAGTGACCTTCAATTTTAGGTAGAATTACAATCTCAGCGCCGCACTCTTGGAGGGCGGCTCGTTCCTCGGCATCCAAAGTCTCGACAGTGTAGTCCCCACCCTTGACATAGATATCGGGGCGAACCGCTTCAATTACCGGCGTGGCTCGAACAGTATTAAAGATCACAATATAGTCTACCGGTTCCAGGGCGGCTAACACCAGGGCGCGGTCTTCCTGACCCAATACGGGTCGGTCGGCTCCCTTTAGTTGGCGGACCGACTGGTCGCTGTTGAGGGCTACGACCAGTACATCGCCTAATTGGCGAGCGGCAGTCAGATACAGTATGTGGCCGGGATGGATTATATCAAAGCAGCCGTTGGTAAATACGACTTTGCGGCCGTCTTGCTGCAATTCCCTGACCGTACTGACAAGCTGTTCCAACGGGACTAACTTGCGCGGCTTTGTCATAGCTTTGTCCTTAGCCTACCAACAGTGCTAACTATCATAGGATGGGGAAGAGGTGGGTGCGATTATCAGTTGGCGGTCCCGACCCTCACCTGCGGAATAGGTTTCCACATCTGGATCATCGCGCAGTTCCAGATGAATGATGCGGCGCTCGTAACTTTTGAGATCGGTGAGCACCTCTTCGCGGCCGGTTTGCTTGACCTGGATGGCGAGGGAGTGGGCCATATCACGCAGCATATCAGCCCGGCGCTGGCGGTAGTCATGTGCATCAAGAATCACTCGGCAGCCATCCTGAATACCACAGTTGGCGGCGATGGCAACTATCAATTGAAGTGCATCCAGAGTAGCACCGTGCCGACCGATTAGCAGCCCAACCTGCTCATCGTCGTCTTCAATGGTCAGTTCTACTTGTTCGGGGCTCACGTTGGCAATAGTGACCCGCTGGGGTATGCCCATAAGGCTAATGATATCCTCGGTAATCTGGCGCGCCCGCTCAGCCACCAGGGAGTTGGGGTCGTCGGGCTGCTCGGTCACTGGAGATGGGGGGCTGACAGCAGCAGGGGCGGGCTCTGCAGTTGGTTGGGCTTCTGGGGGCGCAATGAGCGTCTCGGCTACGGGTGCTTCTTCATCGGGAGCTTCGGTTTCCTCGGCAGGCGTGATAACTTCGGCCTTAGACTCCATATAGGTGGCGCGAATGCGGTACTGCCCTGACCCTATCACCCCCAGGATTTTGCGGGGTTCTTCGAGAATTTCTACATCAATCTCATCCTCGCTTACCCCCAGTTGAAAGGCGGCGGCCTTCCGGGCTTCTTCCAGAGTCTTGGCGGAAATCTCTACCGAATGCATTGGCTGTTGATTCTCCTAAGGTGTGATGATGGACAAGATTACTCTAACGTTTTCGCTTCTGGGAATCGGGGTCTTTACGCACCTTTTTCCCTTCGGCCTGGGCCTTCACCTCTTCATAACTGGCTGGCCCTTGCTCACGGTCC
>JALGTV010000203.1:0-891 GCA_029821215.1 Candidatus Zipacnadia bacterium
CCGCCACCAACAATACCGCCGCCGGGCCAAGGACGCGGGTATCACACTCAGGCCCTGAGCATAACCAATTGGCAATGTTGCCACTTGCGTCTCTCGCCGGCACACAAATTCCTTCCCGTAACCCACTGTCGCTCCTCGCGGTAGCTCTGCAATGCCTACAATTCTCGTGCGTAGTTCGAAGGTCTGGCGCAGATCAAGAGTACGCAGCTTCGGGGCAACAACCGGTGGATACTGACCATAAAGCAGCGTGCCAATGCGCACCATATCCAGATGGGCTTCCGGCTGCTGCAGATACAGAGCACTGGCCGCTGCATGTATTAACAGTTTGCGCCCCAGATGCTGCTGACCCAAGGCCCTCACCATCGCGGCAAAGGCCCGTAGTTCGGTGCCCGGCTCCAGTATATCCAGAGCTTCTATTGCCGGCTGCCGGGTACTGTCAAAATGGGTGTAAACGCCGGTAATCTGTAGTTGGGGAAAACCAGCCGCAATCTGAATCAACCGCGGCAGGTCCTCGCCGGCGCTGGGCCGGCCCAGCTCACTGTCCACATACACATGGGCCAGCGCCGGCTCGCCGGTCGCCGGGGCTGCTTCTCGCAGCCAGGCCAGGTGCTGCTCAGTAGTGACCGTGACCGTTAAATGGGCAGCCACGGCCTCCTGGCACTCCTCGGCCAGGGGAGGGATAAACGCCAGTACCGGAGCCTTCACCCCAGCCTCCCGCAACTGGACTCCCTCTTTGACGGTGCTGACTCCCAGCCAATCAACCCCGGCTGCTTCGCATGCCTGGGCCACCAGTACCATCCCGTGACCATAGGCGTTGCCTTTGACTACCGCCATCAGGTGTGTGCCCTCCGCCAGTCGGCTGCGTATTTGGCCGAGATTGTGTTTGATTGC
>JALGTV010000203.1:921-4192 GCA_029821215.1 Candidatus Zipacnadia bacterium
CTGGTTGGGGGGCCATCCTCTGATTAGGTCGGTTGCCTTGTCCATTTCGCCGCTCTGGCTGGCTATCCTCCTGCCGTCAGGGAGGAAAGGCAAGGCCGTATAGCGAATTCAGTCAGCAGCCGTAATAGTCAAACATAAGCCATCATAGGTATGGAGACAAATCTATGGCTGCTACTATGAAAGCGGCTGTATTGTATGATGTTCGCGACCTTCGTATTGAGCAGGTCCCCAGGCCGCAGATAACTGAGCCTGACCAGGTCCTGGTCAAGATCGACGCGGTCGGCATCTGCGGCTCTGATATCCACTGGTATGAGCAATGCCGTATTGGAATGGTGGTAGTAACCGATCCTCTTATACTCGGCCACGAATCGGCCGGTGAAGTGTTGGAAGTGGGGGAGGAGGTAGTGGGACTGAAGCCGGGCGATAGAGTGGCCATTGAACCGGGCCGCACTTGCCGCCGCTGCGAGTACTGCAAGTCAGGCCGCTACAATTTGTGCCGCGATCTGCCGTTTCTGGGGACGCCTCCTGTGGACGGCGCGTTTTGTCAGTACCTGGCCTGGCCCTACGACTTTCTCTTTAAGCTCCCCGACGAGCTGTCCCTGGAGGAAGGTGCTATGATGGAGCCGATGGCAGTAGGTATGCATGCTGTCCGGCTGACTGGTGTGCGGGTTGGCGACACGGTAGTCGTTATCGGAGCCGGCCCCATTGGTCTGACCACGCTCCAGGCGGCTAAGGCTCATGGTGCCACCCAGATAATCGTCAGTGATGTGGTTCCCTTCCGGCTGGCGGCGGCCCAGAAGCTGGGAGCCACTGATGTGATAAACGCCGCCCAGGCCGATGTGCCTGAGGCCGTTAAGGAACTCACTAATGGTCGGGGCGTGGATGCTGCCTTTGAGTGTGTGGGTCTCAGTCAGACCATCTCTGACGCAATAAAGTCAGCCCGGCCCGGCGGGCGGGTGCAATTGGTGGGTGTGGGTCCGGAGTCGGTTGACGATTTCCCCATTTGGTCGGTTATGGAAAATGAGCTTACTATCACGGGGCTATTCCGCTATGCTAATGCCTATCCGCCGGCTATTGCTGCCGCCCAGGCCGGGATAGTAGATGTAAAGTCGTTAATAACGCATCGGTTTTCCCTTGATGAGTTGCCGGAGGCCATCGCCTGGGTCAGCGACCACAAGTCCGCAGTGATAAAGGCAGTCGTTGTGCCTTAATAATCTACCAATCGGGAGTGAAAACTATGGAAGTTGGTGACTGGCAGACTCTGTTGCCCATGGTCATATTTGTCGTGGTGATGATGTTTCTGTTCTGGTGGATAATCATCCGCCCCACTTCTCAGCGCCAGCGTGAGCATCGGCAGTTAGTAGCTAACGTGCAAAAAGGCGATAAGATTGTCACCGTCGGCGGAATATATGGTACTGTCACTCACGTTGGTGAGGACGATATTGATGTCCGGGTGGCCGATGGTGTCATCTTGACCTTTGACCGGCGGGCGGTCCGCCGCCATCAGTAGTATCCTGGCCGCCGCTCTGGTCCATAGAGGGGTTATTACTCCCCACCAACCCCCGGACAAGTACCAAATCTTTCAGCGCCGGTTCAACTAATCCATCGGTGAGGAATTATGAATATGAGTCTGGCCGTAGTGGGCATAATCATCAGCGGTTTAGCTGTAGTGCTGGCCGGCATCTGTTTGTTCTATACATGGCGACTACAACAACGTATGCGGCCGACCGTCCCCGACACTGAAGAGCTGGTCAGGCAACTGGAAGGGCAGCCGGTACCTGAAGCTCTCCAGCAGATACTGGCTCACCTGCAAAAGTTATCCCGCCGCCTCAGCGAGGTGGAGGATGCATCAGCTCTGCTCAACAGCCGCCTGCCAACCACAGTGCAAAAGGTAGGTCTGGTGCGCTTCAATGCTGACGAGAGTATTCGCGGCGACCTCAGCTTCGCCCTGGCCCTGCTGGATGGGTCCGAGTCAGGCTTCATATTGGCTTCGCTGTACAGCCTGGATGGCTGTCGCATCTTCATCCGGGAAATCCAAGCGGGTAAGACCCAACACGATCTGCTGCCTGAAGAGCAGCTTGCTTTGGCTCGGGCTCGCGGTCTGGCTAAAGAGTAATTATGAGTCCCTTTGACGACTTTGACCACCAAATTGAATTGCTCATTGAGTACCTGGTAGTAGAGCGAGGGCTGGCCGACAATACCATCACTGCCTATCAGCGTGACCTCCAGCAGTATGCCGACTACCTGCGGGGCCGCGACTACCCCTCTTTTGCCGCCGTTCAGCGCCAGGATATACAGCAGTATATCGGCATGCTCCGTCGCCAGCGCGGTTGGTCACGGGCCACCGTGGCCCGCAAGCTGGCCAGCCTACGGCAGATACATCGCTTTCTGGTCCGTGAGGGTCTGACTGATGGTGATCCGACTGCTAATATCCGCGTTCCCCAGCCGGGCCAGCGTTTGCCCAAGGTGCTAACTGTGGAGCAGTGCCAGGCCCTGCTGGCCGCCCCCGACCAATCTACTGACACCGGGTTGCGCGATGCGGCGATGGTCGCCCTGATGTACGCCACCGGCCTGCGCGTCTCGGAGCTGGTCACCCTGCGCATTCACGACATAAACTTTGAGGAGGCTGTGTTACGAGTAGAGGGGAAGGGTGGCAAGCAGCGGCTGGTGCCGGTGGCGCCCCGGGTGCTGGAGCTAATCCAGGACTATCTGACCACGACCCGGCAGGAATTTGTCACTGATGAGGCTGAAGATGCCCTGTTCCTCAGTGTCCGCGGCCGACCCCTATCCCGTAACCGCTTCTGGCAGATTCTCAAGGAGTATGTCCGCCAGACTGGTCTACCGGCGGATACTTCTCCCCATACTCTCCGCCATTCATTTGCCACCCACTTGCTGAGCGGCGACGCCGACCTGCGGGCTATTCAGGAGATGCTGGGCCACGCCTCTCTCTCTACCACCGAGGTCTATACCCACCTGTCCCCGAAAGACCTCCGCCAGACCTACGACCAAACCCACCCCCGGGCGTACCCCCGGGCGTAGTCTGGCTGGTGTAGTACTTAAAGAAGGTGCCATGGCAAGCTCATAGGTGCTGGTGGGCGGTTTGGGCAAGAGCCTGGGTTAGGTAGGGCGGGCTATCGGCCAGTCGTAGATTTTAGTTCTGTCTCCCACTTAGTCGTGACTAAAACCGTCTCTCGACCGTCAGCCCTATTATGTAACTGGGATGTAACTGGGGACTGCGACTGATCTGTGGCCCCGGGGGACCCGGTGAAGG
>JALGTV010000008.1 GCA_029821215.1 Candidatus Zipacnadia bacterium
CGTCCGGTGGCGCAAGGAAAAGGCAGCGATAGCCGGCCTGGGCTTGCTGCTGGGGTTTTACCCCCTTATCACTCTGTGGGGACACAGTCCCACCACCGAATTCTGGGGCAGCTATGCGGTGGACAACTATGCTCTGTTCTTCAAAGGGTTATTCATCAGTTGTGGGCTACTGGTAATCCTGTTTTCGGTGGACTTCTTCCGCAATTTGCGCCGAGCCTATGATGAGTATTTCTCCTTCATCATTTTTATGGTGCTGGGGATGTCACTGCTGGCCTCAGTAGTGGACATTATCGCTCTGTATATTGCCTTTGAGTTAGTAAGCATCGGGGGTTACATATCGGGGGTTACATACTGGCTGGCTACCTGAAGCGAGATGCCCGATCCAATGAGGCTTCTCTTAAGTATTTTATCTACGGGGCGGTGGCCTCGGCCATTATCCTGTATGGCCTGAGTCTACTTTATGGCCTGGGCGGCTCTACCAACATCCTGGAAATCCAGCAGAATCTGGCCGATATGCCGGGACTGCTGGGCCCGATAGTGCTTATGTTGATCCTGGTCGGCCTGGGCTTTAAGATATCTATGGTGCCCTTCCACGCCTGGGCACCGGATGTCTACGAGGGCGCACCCACCCCAGTTACCGCCTTTATATCGGTGGGTCCGAAGGCGGCCGGTTTTGCCATTTTGGTGCGCCTGCTGTGGCCGTTGGGACCGCAGCTTCTGCCTATGTGGCCGGCGGCGCTGGCGGTACTGGCTACGGTGACTATGTTTGCCGGTAATATCCTGGCCATCCGCCAGACCGATATCAAACGGATGTTGGCTTATTCCTCCATCGCTCATGCTGGTTACCTTCTCATTGGCGTGGTGGTCGGTGCAGGCCTGGCCCTGGAGGCTATATTATACTATTTTGTTGCCTATTTGCTTATGAACCTGGGCGCCTTTGCCGTAGTCATAATAGTAGAACGAAATACAACCAGCACCCGCATAGCTGACTACACCGGCCTGGCCCGCTCGGCGCCGGGGCTGGCAGCTGCCTTGGTCATTTTTCTATTGTCTCTGACCGGCATCCCTCCTACGGCAGGGTTTGTGGGCAAGCTGCTGCTATTTGCGACGGCGATAAACTCCGAGCAGTGGGCCTGGCTGGCGGTGGTAGGCATCATCAACAGTGCCATATCTGTGTACTACTATATGAACATAGTCCGGCTTATGTATTTCAGCGATGAACCGGGCATCACTTTGTCGGCGCGACCGGCGGGAGCGCTGGCGACGGTATTTATTGCACTGATTGGAACTCTGGCTGTTGGTCTGCTGCCTTACTACTGGCTGACGCTGGCCTCGCGGTGTGCCTGGCTTATGCTACCATTGTGATTTTGTCGTGGTGGGCGTTTGATACCAATAATCAACGCCGGGGGCAGTTGTCGGGGGACAGTGTCAGTAGTGGACTATCGGACGAAGGAACATGCTTGTGTTTAATTATCAATATCAAGCCATATCTGAACTTACTGATCCCAGTCAAGAGCTGGATCAGATACAGAGGCCAGTGGCTGCCGAACTGGCGGAGGTAGAAAAGCAGTTAACTGAGCGGCTCAGTGGGGCACCGCCGCCGGTCAAGCAGGCGTATCGGCACACCCTGAAAGCCGGCGGGAAGCGGCTGCGCCCACTGCTGGTACTGCTGGCTGCCCGGTCAGTGGGCCAGATCGGGCCGGAAGTCCTGCGCTTAGCCGTAGCCATTGAGAAAATCCACATTGCCTCTATGCTTCACGATGACGTGGTCGATCGCTCGCTGGTTCGCCGCGGCCAGGCCTCGGTACAGGCCTTGTGGGACAACCGTATTGCTGTACTAACGGGTGACTACATCGCGGCTGATGTCTACCGGCTCCTGGCAGATACCCAGGAAACTGCCCACTTGCGGATAATTGCCCAGGCGGCAGTGGAGATGTGTGAAGCCGAGGCCCGGGAACTGACCTTGGATAACTCACAGATAACTGAACCCGAGTATCTGCAGATAATTCGGGGTAAAACAGCAGCCCTCATAGCCGCCGCAACTAAGGTGGGCGGCTGTGTTGGTGAAGGATCGCCCGAGCAAGTCAGCGCCCTGGACAGCTACGGACACTCGTTGGGTATGGCCTTTCAGATAGGAGATGACCTGCTTGACTTGTATGGCCATCGCTCACAAATCGGCAAACCTGTGGGCCGTGATTTACGCAGTGGCCTGCGCACCCTGCCGGTTATCTTTGCCTGCCGTCAGTCCGGTTCGGAGAAGCTGCATAAGCTGCTGAGTGAGCTGGGCCCTGATGGTCCGGAACAGAAAGTGAAACAAGCCGCCGAACTGGTAGCCCAGTTAGGGGGCAAAGCCTACGCGGAGAGTAAAGTCTCCGCGTTTGCTGACCAGGCAGCGGCCGCCATCAACACCTGGCCCGCCTCCCCTGCTTATTGCTCGCTGGTCTCATTGGCTGAGTTTATGCGCCATCGTGCCTGGTAAGTGCCATAGCTGCTAAGGTTCCCACAGGTTAGGTGAGGAGACCGTCAGCTCCGGTGGCATCCATTTGGCGTTAGCTGCACAGAAAAGCAAGTTGGTCCCCTGGTTGTGGCGGGCAGTGACATACTGGGACATATTCCCCGACGAGTACCGCCAGCCATAGGAATGCTCTTGCTCCAGCCCGAACAGCAGTATTGTCCGCGCCGGCCGGGGTACGTCCGCAGATCGCAGCGAAGCGCCCGCATATCCCCCCACCATAGCTACATCCAGATTGATTCCGTAGCTGTGGGGGAGCGAATAGGTCCACGTGGGGCCGGGCGTGGGAACCTCATCGGTGGGGCAGGTGAAGATTTCCTGACTGCGCAGGTAGGGGAGCAGCAGTATGTCCCAGCAGTTGGCATATGTACTGTTGGGGATGTCCACTACCGCTGGGGGGTAATGCCCATCGTAATCGTCGGCATACATAATGGCCGCGATGCCAATGTTACGTATATTTGACAGACAACTGATGGCTTCGGCTTTCTTAGTGGCCTTTTCCAGGACCGGCAGCAACATCGCGCCCAAAATCAGTATGATGGATATAACCACCACCATCTCAATGAGCGTAAAGCCTCCAGCCATCTCGCGCTGCGATTGCCCCCTGTCGTGATTGTTGGCTGCGGTCTGCTGGCTGATTGTCGGCCGATGTTGCTACTACTATTTTCCCGGTGCACAGGGCGATTTCCTGCTTGGTTGACTTTGTTGGGAGGCTTGGCTACGGTGGAGCCGTCGGCCTGGTCAGCTCCAATTGGACACTGGTGGCGCGGCCGTGGCTGGTGACCGTCAGACTAAAGATTCGTCGCTCGCCCGGTTTAATGTTACGCAATACCGTCATATTTTCACCGCGGCGGCTGCCGCTGGGGCTACAGGGGATGGCACGCACTTCCACTTCCGCCACTGGGCGCTTGCCTTTATTCTCCACTTCACCTACTACCCGCACTACGCCATGGTTCTCATCAATATTGCACCGGTAGCGGCGGATGAACAAATCCTCAACGGTGCCCCCATCCTCCTTACCCCGGCAGCCGGCGATCCCCAGGCAACTTACCGAAATAGCGGCTGCCAGTGCTAATAATGAAATCCGCAAGTAGTAAGAAGGATACACAGTCATTTTTCACCAGCGTGCGGTCAGTCGTTCTATATTGTCTCAGGAACGACAAGCGCGAAGCCCGGTGGCGGGCATCCTAAGGGTGTCGTTTATCCAACCGCCGTGTGGAACGGCGCCGGGAAGTGGTCGAAGTGGAGCGCGAATAGGGGGTTAGCTCCTGGCCGGTCGCCGGTGGCTGCTGCTGCCGACCAGTCGGCTGCCGCTTGCGCTCAGCGTGTATGCGGGTGACAATGATGATGCTGAGCAGGATAATAATCATTACCAGGCAGCCATCGGTCAGGGTCATCTGTTGGCCCAGCAAGTCTTCGGCGACCCACTGCAACAGCGTGATACCCGGAAAGAACAACACCAATCCTAATATGATCCCGGCTACTACCCGCATTGGCTATCTTCTCCTGCTTACCTGTAGGTTAGTCGGTAGGGCGAGTATAAGTGAATAACTGCCCCAGCGCTTCAGCTAAAGCCTGCTGAGCCTTGCTACTCAGGCTGAGGTTATCCCGATACAAATCGTCAATATGACCCAGTTGGTGGCCGAGCACCGAAGCGGTGCGCATTAGCACACAATCGCTGGTGGCTGCCACCTCTTCGACCGCCGCCGTCATCTGTTGAGTCTGCTTGCCCTGCACTTGCGAATAATAGGCCAGGTTAGGATCACCTGCGAACACCACCGGCGTGACCATTACCACCAGAGCTGGCACTGTGTCCAGGGCAGCCTCCAGCAGATACTGAAGTTCGCGGCGGAACTGGTTGACTGGCATTGCCATCAAAGCTGCATCAGTGCCATAGGCAATAATCAGCACATCAACTGGGCCTGGCTGCGTCATTTGGGTGAGGAGCTGCGCCCCCTGATGGGGGTCTTGTCCCGGCATTGCCCGGTTAATGACCTGGATTTGACGAGAATCATCCTGGCTGCAAAGTTGCTGGGTGAACAAGTCAATCCAGTGTGTCTGGCCTGGCTGGTCGGCAAGCGCGAATCTGTCCCCGAGGATTCCAATGGTCAAGTTAAGCTGGGTCTCCAGGCAGTACCGCCGGAAAATCTGCACACAATGCGGTGCTACCACTATCGGGCGAAGAGCAGATAGGCGAAGAATATCGGCCCCTGACTGGCCGCTACCACTATCGGCTTCTTCCTCCCCGTAGACCTCTACTTCGCGCAGATACAGGCAGTTGTCCCCGCCTCGGCCTCCACGCCAGGTATCGTAAAGCTTAATCTTTACATACCTTACCTGTCGGGCAGGAAATGAATGTATCAGTGGCTGGACCTGAGAAGGCGGAAAGTAATACTGGCGCAGCTCTTCAAAATTCTCCAGGTCTACCGAGGTTAGCACGGCAATGCGGCGGGTATTGCCATTGAGACTGTTATACACAGCTACCTTAGTCACCTGACAAACAGTATCCAGGTCAATGATTATCTCTTTGGGAAATTCGGTGGAGTTGTCGGTGGCAAAGCAGGCCGGGGGCTGATCACTGTCCTTCACTCCATCAGTTAGCCCGGTCCATCCCGGCAGTATTTCGCTGCTACACTGGTACAACTTATTTACAGCCACATTGGACGCTGCCTGCCCCGGTATTGCTGCTCCACCAAGCAACATCGCTGCCGCTATTAGAAGCCACCGGCGCGTCTGACCTGTTGATGGCGTCGCCACCATTTTCTTGCCCCGCTCGTCAACCTGTTCGTTATGTCTGCAGTTCCAGGCTAATATCAATAGCTGGAGCCGAGTGAGTCAGCCGCCCCACCGATATCAGATCTACCCCGGTGGCAGCGACTTCAGCCACATTGTTCCGGTTCACCCCACCGGATGCTTCTACCAGCGCCTGCTCGCCAATCAATTCCACCGCCCGGCGCATCAGCTCCGGCTCCATATTGTCCAGCATTATTATGTCGGCACCTGCCTGTATTGCCTCCTGTACTTGGGCCAGGGTAGTGGTCTCTACCTCAATCTTCAGATGGGCACTGGCCCCCGTCCGCGCCGCCTGGACCGCCGCTCTTACACCACCAGCAATGCATATATGATTGTCCTTGATAAGTATGGCATCGTACAGCGCGAAGCGGTGGTTCTGTCCACCGCCGGCTCTGACTGCTGCCTTTTGCAGGGCGCGTAGGCCAGGGGTGGTCTTGCGAGTGTCCACAATTACTGCTCCGCTGTCTTCCACTTCCTGGACAAACTGGCGGGTCAGGGTGGCAATTCCACACAGTCGCTGAAGGAAATTTAGCGCCGTGCGCTCGGCTGCCAGGATAGGCCGGGCCGGCCCGGCCACCTCAGCCAGAATATCGCCACTGGTGAAGTCGTCGCCTGCCTGCTTGTTAGCCTGGAAACTGACCGCAGGGCTGAGTTGCCCAAAGCACTCCTCTACGGCCTCCATCCCCGCTAAGACTCCCGCCTGCTTGGCCACAAACTGGCCCTGGACCTGGTAATCAGCCGGCACGCACAATTCGCTGGTGATATCGCCCGGGCCGATATCTTCGGCCAGTGCTCGGGCCACTATATCACGCACCACCCGAGCCTCGGCATGTAAGGAGCGTCCGTTTCCCATTATCACCGCTCCTCAATTTTATTGCCCTCACCTAACACGACTACTTTCATCTGGTTGGCGCCTGCTTCTTCTTCGGTCATGGAGCAGTAGGAAATCACGTGTACCACATCCCCGACCTCAGCACAGCGAGCGGCCGGCCCATATAGTGCTATTGTGCCGCTGTCATGTGGCTCCTCAATAATATAGGTCTCTAACCGCTGACCATTATTAACATTGACCACCAAAACCATCTCGTCTGGCAGCAGGTCAGCGGCGGCCATAATCTGGCCATCAATACCGATACTGCCCTCATAGTAGAGGTGCTTGGCAGTTACAGTCGCATTCTGTATTTTTGACTTAACCATTAATCTAAGCATCATCAGTACCTTCTTCTATTATGATATTATCTATCAGCCGAGCCGCCCCCAGGTAGGCCGCCGCGGCAATAACCATCGGTGGCCCACCGTACTCAGCCGGCTGGAGCGTCTCCGGATGAACTGCCTCTACATATTGTACTCGCAGGAGCGGCTCTTTGGCCAGTATCTCCTTGACCTGCTCGGCTGCTTCGGCTCCAGTAGCTCCTTGCCTGACCCGCGTCGCTCCCGCTTGCAATGCCTGGTAGAGGCAGGGAGCCACTGCTCTTTCCTCATCACTAAGATAACGATTGCGGCTGCTAATCGCCAGTCCGTCCGGTTCACGAACCGTCGGCACCCCCACAATCTCTATCGGCATATTAAGGTCGTTGACCATCCGCCTAATCACTATTAGCTGCTGATAGTCTTTTTCGCCGAAATATGCCGCATCAGGCTGGATTATGTTCAGTAGTTTGGCCACTACCGTGGTAACCCCGCGAAAGTGCCCTGGCCGGTAGCGGCCACACAGACCCTCAGTGAGTCCTTCCACCTCTACGTAAGTAGCAAACCCCTCCCCATACATTTCCTCCGCCGAAGGGGCAAAGATCAGGTCCACTCCCGCCTGCTGGGCAGCTCGGGCGTCCTGCTCCAACTGGCGCGGGTAGGCCTGGTAGTCCTCGGCAGGGCCGAACTGGGTAGGATTGACAAATATGCTGATGGCTACAAAGTCGTCCTGGGCGCGCGCCGTCTCCATCAATGCTATATGGCCAGCGTGCAGCGCCCCCATGGTAGGCACTAAGCCCACCCGCTCGCCCCGCTGTTTGGCTGATGATATTATCGGTCGGATTTGTGAGATATTGCTAACTGTTCGCACCAGATGCTTTTATCCAGGTATAGATAGCCGCGCTGAACTCATTCCTCGTCCCGCCACCATTCCCGGGGACTGATAATGCTGCCTGCGGCCCAGCCCAGTAAGGCGCCTTCAAATATAACATTCATACCCAGCCACAAGAAATTGACTGTGATTGGGCAACTTAGCGCCACAATGCCCCCGATCGCGGCCACTGTCAACAGAAATAGGGCCTCGGTGCGGGAGTGAGTATCGGCAACTGACCGGGACAAAACATAGACTAACATGGCCAACCACGCCGATAGGGCACCGCTGACCAGCAAGAATAGCCACAGCGGCCAGGTGCTGCCCGTCGCCAGGCTGCGCACCATAAGTTCCTGGTCAAAAGTTTTGATTACCCCCGAGGCGGCCAGGCCGCTGCCCATCACCAGCGCAATCGCCAGCACCAGGAGAAGCTGGCCGGGGTTAACTCCAAATATTGTCGGGTCGCCGGGCACCAGCGGTGCTACGGCCAGCATCACCACTGCCGCTATGCCTGCCCCGACAAGCACTGAGTACCGCAACTGCACCGGCTCGGGTACCCACAAGGGCCGCCAGCCCCCAGTGCGGGGATGGCTCGCCGCCGTATGAGTTGATGGTACTGGCTTGTGCTGGGATTGTTCTGCCTGGAGCCGCTCGGCTTCGCGGTACATATCCCGCGATAGTTCTCGCTTGCCTTCAGCACCATAAATAGCCCCCAGCAGTTCATAGACCTCGGCCTGGTCAGGATCGGCATCCAGGACTTCCGCGCAGCACATCTTGGCCTCGTCATACTGCCCAGCCTCGTACAGCCGTCGCCCTTCCGCCAGCCTACGCGCTGTCTGGCTGTGGTCTCGCGGCCGCAGCTCAGGGGCTGCTTCTCCCAGGTCAATCAAATCCACGACATTGTCATTTCCCTGGCTATGTTCGTCGCCCACCGCTACTCACTCCAGCAAGTAGCTGGGATAACTGTACAGATAGAAGTTAATGACAATGGCACCAATAATGATAGCCATAATGAAGACACCCACTGGTAGAGCCACGGCTACCATACGACGAATGGAGCTTTCACAGGCAATCTCAAAGTGCTCAGCCACTCGCTCCATTGTGTCGTCCAAATTCCCGGTCTGCTCGCCAGTGGCTACCATCCGCACCACCATATCATCCATCTCAGGTGAGTCGCGCAGAACTTCGGACAGCTTCCCGCCCCGGCGCAGATGAGGAATACTTGCTGACAGTCGCCTGCTGATAGCCGCATTGCCGGTCACCGAACCGGCCAACTGTACTGCCTGGGCAAAGGGCACCCCCCCTCCGTAGGTGTAAGCCAGTGCCCGGCTGAACTTGGCCAGGGCCAGCCGCCGCACCACCGCCCCCAGCAAGGGTACACGCAACTTGACACTGTCCACGAAATAGCGACCCTGGTCGGTGCTGGTTACGACTTTGTACACTACATACACCAGCAGCGCTGGGATGCCCAGAATCACCGCATAGGTAGCTAACCCTCGCACAAATACCCCCACTCCAACCCAGAAACTTTCCTGGATGCCGGCCACTATCGCCTGCGAGGCATTAGGTATGAGTATCGCCGCCACCGCCAGCACTTTAGGATAGAAAGTCTCCTGGCTGATCATCTGGCGCAGGCCGTATTCGCGCTCCAGAAATCCGGCTACTTTTTCCAGGGCTTCTTCCAGCTTACCACTTTCTTCTCCGGCGGTCAGCACCCCTAAGGTAACGGGAGAAAACTCCTGGGGATAATCCGCCAGCACCTTGGAAAGAGGCGTACCGTCGGCAACGCGATACGCTGCATCACCCATGGCCTGCTTCAGGCGCCGATAAGTGCGCCGCCCCTCCAGGACACGGAGCGACTCACTCAACGACATCCCTGCCCGTATCATCGTCGCCAGTTCGCGGAATGTGGCGGCCTTTTGTTCAATTTTCAGAATTGAAAACATTGCCGCCCTCAGTCCTTTTGGCCGCTTGTTGCCCTATGGTGTCGCCTCTGGTATCTTTCAATCTAATGATAATACTTTTGGCGTTGACAGGCAACACTTACAACTACCCGACCCACTGTACCGTAGGCCTGGTGCTAACCATGGTTCCTACAAGAGATTGTTGCAAAAGGCAATTATAGGCTACTTGTAAGAGTAAGATGTGCAAGGTTGGCCGACTAAGGCTATATGCATATCGGGGCAGGGATGCCCCTCCTACAGATTTTGGTACAGTCTCTACAGATGAAATTCCAAGCCCGCTGGGGGCACAAACTGGTGCAGGTACTGGGCAGATATCGTCAGTTCCTCTATCAGCCGCTGCTCACTTTTGGTAGAACCGGGGATGACTTCCAGTATCAGGTAGTTACAGTCCACCGGCTCCAGGACTTCGCAGAGTGGATTGGAGCTATATTGGCGGTGCGACTCTTCCAGCGCCTCCAGTACCGGCTCAATCTGTACTTTGCCGATTTCATTGTACTGGGGTGTAAATGGCCAGTGGGCGCTGGCGTCAGGGGTAGTTTGCTGGAGATGAATGACCTCCGAGACGGCACCATATTGCCGCGTCCACTCCAGATAATCCAGGTCAGGACCGGTCATACCATACTGCTGGCCCGCCTGGTGTCCGACGTCCACGGTAATATATACAGGAACCCCGTCACTGTTGGCATTGACCGCATACAGGTACTCAGCGGTCTGGGCCAGCGTCCAGGGTATCTCCGACGGGGTATACATCTGCTCAATGTATAGGGCACCCATGCCCTTCTCCTTGGCAATCACCGCCAGATCGCGTATCTGCGCATATATGTTGGCGATGGCTTTTTGGTACTGGTCGGGTTGCTGCCACACTTCCACGGGCACTGCATCCACGTGCCCGCCCAGCCGGTCGGTACCCATAGCCAGGGCCAGGTCCATCGCCTCACACCACCACTGAAACGCTCTCTGGCGCGGGGCCTGGTGGCTGTGGGACAGACCATGAAAGCGATGAGTAGCCATTCCTGTATACAGATCGCTGATGAACACACCGTGGCGCTGGGCCGCCTGGTTTATGCGGCCCGCTAAGTCCATCTGGAACTGTTTATCACCCATAAAGAAGGGGTCAATACTATCACCGCAAAACTCGTGGACATCAAACCCGACCTCGCGGGTAATGCGCATGATGTTGTCGGGATCCTCCCAGCGACGGGTCGCAAATGCACCATCTAAACCTAATCGGGCTGTTACCGTACGCGACATTGCAGTCCTCCTGATGGGAATATGATATTAAATCGCCGGCCACGGATGGTTCTCGCAGCCGATTTAACCAGTGGCTTGGTAGCTGAACGTTGTACTAATTCGCCCCCGCCTTCCCGATTACCTTCTCACCAATAAGAGGTTAACGGCCTTGAGGTGATGAAATAGTATAACCAGGTTCCATAAGGGGGTATACTATAGGAAACTGCTGTCCGTGACAACAAAGGAGCCGTCAGCGTGGGTTCCAGTGACCCAGCGACCAGTCAATTAGCTCAGCAGCGGGCTCGCGGTATCCGCACCGCCCTCATCATTGCCGCGGTGGTGGTTGTGCTGCGGTATTTGCCCTTGACCGGTGATTTGTTCCTGTTTTCAAAAATTGAAAATTTCGCCTATGATATTGCCTTTGACACCCGCCAACCCCGGCCGCCCTCTGATATCGTAATCATTGCCATTGATGATGACAGTCTCCTGCCTGACCGCCTGGGTCAGTGGCCTTGGCCACGCGACGTCCATGCCCGACTGCTGAGCCGATTATCCGCCGCTCGGATTGTAGCCTTTGATGTGCTTTTCACCGAACCTGACTCTGACCACCCGGCGGCTGATGCTCGTTTCGCCCAGGCTATCCAGCAGCACGGACGCGTTGTATTGGCGGCCTACAAGCGAACCAGAGCCGACTACAAACAGTCTGCGTCAGCGAAAATGCCCGCTTACCCCCGGCCCTCAGGCGGTGCCGGGCCCCTCCAGCCGATCCAACCGATGAATTTTACTCCGCCCATCCCCTCATTTGCTCAGGCGGCAGCGGGTATCGGCTATGTGGATATTGAACCCGACAGCGATGGTGTATACCGTCGCATGCTGCCCCTGCGGGTGGGTTATGACCGCCACATCTACCCCCATTTTGCTACCGAAATCGCCCGGCTGGCAGCCGGGACATCACCTGAACAGGTAGTGAAATCGGTGCCGGATAGCCACTTGGCCGTAGCAGGTCGCTCTATTCCCTTAAACCGCCAGGGCGCGGCGCTAATAAACTATTGTGGCCCCACCGGTACTGTTCCGCGCTATAGTTATTGGGCCGTGCTGACTGGCGAGGAACCCACTGACGTTTTCAAAGATAAGATTGTGCTCATTGGAGCCAGCGCCCCGGGTTTGTATGATATCCGGCCTGCGCCCTATCCCAGCCACAAGCGGTTCTTCCTGGGCGTGGAGACCAATGCTAACATCGTCAATACTCTGCTTTATATGCCTCCGCTAAAAGACAGCTCCCGCGCTGCGGGTGCACTGCTATTTGCGCTTCTGTTAGGCACTGTAGCTGGCTGGATGGTATGGAGTAGCAGTGAGGTAGTGGGCCCGCTGGTCGGCGGGTTGTTGGTTGTTTTGGTGGGCTTGCCCTCATTCTTTGTGTTATTCCATTTGGCTCATCAGATACTGCCTTATGGTGCTATCGTGTTAGCTACTGCCCTGCCGGTGGGATTGGGTATTTATGAACGGCTGGGGGCAGAGCGACGGATGATGCGCGAGCAGTTCTCAGTGTACGTGTCGCCGGATGTGTTGCAGATGCTTATGCGCAATCCTGACATGATCCGCGAAGGCCGGCAACGCGAGGTAACCTTGCTATTTGCCGATGTCCGCGGTTCCACCACTCTCTCGGAGAAAGCCGCCCCCGAGGTGTGGCTGACCCAACTTAATGAATACATGAGTCAAATGACGACGGTCATTTTTGCCTATGACGGCTATCTGGACAAGTTTATGGGTGATGGCATAATGGCTATTTGGAATGCATTTGGCATGGAGAATAATCATGCTGAGTTGGCGGTACGCGCTGCCTTAGGGATGCTGGCTCGCCTGGATGCACTTAACCAGTATTGGGAGCAGGCCGCCGACCGCACCCCGTTCCGTATCGGCATTGGCCTACACACCGGTGAGGCGGTAATGGGTGACGCCGGCTCTGATCAACGCCGCCAATACACGGCCATTGGTGATACCGTTAACACTGCCTCCCGCATCGAGGCAATGAATAAAGAACTGGGCACTACGTTAATTATCAGTGAGACTACTGCTCAGCAGACTGAGGGCCTGTTTGAGCTACGTGAAATCGGAGAGATGCCGGTACGCGGACGCAGCGAACCGATCCGCATATTCGAAGTATTAGGGGAGAAAGCCTAACTACTGGATACAGAAGGAGGAGTGTCAGCTATGCTTGGGTGGTTCGGCAAAAAGAAAAAGAAGGCCCAGACTGACGAAGAAATCCTGGCTGCGGCTTTTGCCGATGTCAGACGGGACCAGGAGAAGAAAGAGCGCATTCGCAAACGGCTCTACCGCCGCCTGTGGCCTGCATGGCTGGACCGGCGTATCGTCATCGGCATATTGGCCATTGTCGTGGCGATTATTGCTGATGGCGTGCGACGAGAGAATGCGGAGTTCTATGCCACCATTACCAAGACATCCGGTACTGTGTGGGTCCACCCCCGTGAAGGCACCTCTGGCAACCCGGCTACCGTTGGGACCCGGTTGAGGGACCGCAACATGGTCAGCACCGCCGCCTATGGCGGGGCAGTTTTAGATTTTCCTGATGGCAGTGTAATCACCGTCGGCCCCGACAGTCAGTTCGTAGTCAAATTGCTGGAATACAGTCGTGGCGGCCGCTGGCGGGAACGGTCTTTCTATTTGCGTGTGGGACAGATTTGGGCCCGTATTTCACCCTATTTTGGAGCTAAGTCAGAGATGCGGATTTACACCCCTTCTTCGGTGGCGGCGGTCCGGGGCACTACTTTCTATATTGGTCAGGACCCCCAGGGGACCAAAAGCCAGATTCACTGTGCTAATGGCTATGTAGCTACCGTTGGCTTCCGCGGTTGGCCTCAATATGTGTATGCCAATACTGGTGCTACTGTCAAACTGGGTCAAGCCGCCCCGCAGCCGCGTCTTCTGACCCGGGCTGAGCAGCAGCCGTTTACCCAGGCGGACCTGCTGAAGCCCATACCACCTGAGCACTGGCTGAAGACCTTTGAAATGACCATTACTCAACTGTTGGACGCGCCTCTGTCCATTCTGGGCATAGGGAAGAGTAGCTGGGCGGTGGGCGCGGCTGATTTTGCCCGGCGGGCTGCTGCTCTGGAAGGGTTGCGGCTGCTCCATCAGCACTTAGAGGGCTTCCCTCGCTATCCCGACTTTGTTAATCCGGCCACCATTGAACAAACGGGCATTCCCTATGAGCACCGTCGGCGCATCTTGAGTGTGTTCAACGCAGATGCCATTGAGTTGTACCGGCAAGTGCAGGGCGGCCGCGGCTTTATCGTTTTTGCTCGAGCTCGTGACAAAAAGCGTACTCTTTACAAGCTGACACCCTACGGACCGCAAACAGCTACTGCCCAGGAACTGCAAGCCTACTGGTAAGGCGGCTGTGTCATTGGAGGTTACGTCGTGACGCGGAGGCTTGAGAAGTATTTCCCGACTTTCGTCGCCCTGGACCGACGACTGGGGCCGGTTGTCCGGTGGGTAGCCTGGGACTGCTGAGCATAGTGGTGCTGGTGGCGGTTGCGTGTTGACCATTGAGCCTCTGGACCCTGCCCGATCTCTCTCCGTTGGTAATAGATACCTACTCCGCGTGCGCCGCCGAAGCAGCTTCACCGCGTAGGTGCGATAAGCATCGGGCCAAGGGTGGCCCTCCTACATAATAAGGGATAGGCCAGAGCCCAAGTGCCCTACATACCGCAGGCCCAGGACGGCCCTCCCACATCCGGAATTGGGGGCACAGGCATTCTGCCTATGCACGTGCCCGACGGGCAAGACGCCCGTCGTACCGGTTTTCACGGGCTGGAAGCCCGTGTGACCCGCTTACAAAAGTCTTTGGGGAAAGGGTGCGGGGAAAGCCACTTTCTTCCCCGGGGTGAGCTTGTCGAACCCCCAAAAGCGGGTTCCCTGCGAGAAGCTGTTCTGGCTTTTGCCTTAGAGCCGTCCGCGGGCTTTGAGGGCCAGATAGCGGTTGACGGCGGCGACAGTCAGATTCTGAGGTAGGGCGTCTACGATGGCCGCTCCCCGCTGGCGGAGAGTGGACAGAGCTTCTTCCCGGTTCATAAGCAGATTGGCGGCGATGGCCCGCTCGTAAGCGTCAGGGGCCTGGTGGGGCATCTGCTCGGCCAGGTCGTGAAGGCGCGGGTCGCGCAGGGTGACCACCAGGGGCAGATGGTGGGGATACAGAGCAGCGGTATGGGCCAGAAGCTGGCTGGAGGCATGGCGATCAATAAGATCGGTGAATACCACCACCAAAGCCCGCTTGCGGGCTCGGCCGTGCAGCAGAGAGAAGGCGGCGGTGTAGTCGGGCTCGCGCATGGTGGGCTGGACGGTGTAGAGCTGCTCCACCAGCCGCCCGACCTGAGCGTTGCCCTTACGCGGCGGTACGAAGCTGTGCACCTCGTCGGCAAATACCACCAGCCCCACCGCATCATCTTCCTGGACGGCCACATAGGCCAGCATCAGGGCAGCGTTGATGGCATAATCTAACTTGGACATCCCGTCCAATTGGGCGCACATCATCCGCCCGGCATCCACCATCAGCATTACGTTCTGGCTGCGCTCAATCTCATACTGGCGGGTGATGGGTTTGTGGCGGCGGGCGGTGGCTTTCCAGTCAATATCGCGGAAGTCATCGTCAGGGACATAGTCACGCAGGCTCTCAAATTCGGTGCCTTCACCCAGGCGTCGCAAACGCCGGAAGCCGGCTTCCTGAAGCCGGTCGGAACGGGCCAGCAACTGATAGCGCTCCACCTGGAGCAGATTGGGATAGACCTGCACTGACTGGGTCGCCGGCAGTCGCCACTGCCACCAGCTTAGCGCCAAGCGCGACCGCCCGCGCACATGGATGTCGCCGAACTGATAGTCACCGCGAGCTTGGGGGGTAGTAACGTATGAAATGCCTTCAATCTGTACGCGGTTTTCGGTGCCTACCGAAAGCTTATCAGCAACCAGCCGGCGTATATGGACCGGGCTGGTCCGGCGCGAGAGCAAGTTGTCCATCACTGCCAGCATTAGGACCACGGCTATCCAAGCCCACCCGAATAGATTCAGAGCCGGGTAGTATGTGCTGGCTCCGATGAGAACGGGCCCTATCAGCAACAGAGCCAAGCCGAAATGAGTAAGTACCATAGCTGTAATCTTTCCTTCATTTACCAACGTCATCTACCGTAGGAGCGGCGTCCTCGCCGCGATGATCTGTCAGTGGCATGGGCTCCCGGCCCGTGAAAACTGGTACGACGGGCGTCTCGCCCGTCGGTTTGGCGGACAGGCGGGACGCCTGTCCTACCGACCACAGGCAGGATGCCTGTGCCACCGGAAAGTCGGGCAGGGATGCCGCTCCTACAGTGAAAAACCGTGTGTTCAGGTATCACCTGGGCACGGGCACGGCGGCCAATATGTTCTGGATGATGTCGTCCGCGCGGGTGCCCTCAATCTCGGCCTCCGGGCGCAATATCAGCCGATGGCGCAGCACCACCGGGGCAATGGCCTTGACCTCGTCAGGCGTCAGATAATCCTGGCCCCGCAAGGCGGCCAGGGCCTTAGCGGCGCGCAGGAGCATCACCGAGGCCCGGGGGCTGCAGCCCAGCACCAATTGAGCGCTATCCCGGGTGTGGCGGGTGATTTGACCGATATAGTGCAGGACGCCCTCATCCACGGTTACCTGCAGGATTTCCTGGCGGCACTGGCGGACATCTTCAGCGGTTACCACCGGCTCCAGGCCGGCCTCCTCCAGCTTCATGGCATCAAAGCCCTGGTGGACTTTGCTCAGGAGCTGGTTCTCCTCGGGTTCGCTCAGATAGTCTATTTCAATCTTAAGCATAAAGCGGTCCAGTTGGGCTTCGGGCAGCGGATAGGTGCCTTCAAATTCAATAGGATTCTGAGTGGCGAAAACCGTGAAGTTCTCATCCAGAGGATGAGTCACCCCGTCAATGGTCACCTGGCGCTCCTGCATCCCTTCCAGCAGGGCCGACTGAGTCTTGGCCGGGGCCCGGTTAATCTCATCAGCCAGCAGAATGGTAGTGAAGATGGGCCCCTGGCGCAGGTGAAAGGTGCGAGTGGTCAGATCAAAGATATTAGTGCCCAGGATATCGGAAGGCATCAGGTCAGGAGTCAGTTGTACGCGCTTGAAGTCAAAACCCAGGCATCGGGCCAGGGCCCGTACCAGCAGGGTTTTGGCGGTACCCGGCACCCCCTCAATCAGGGCATGGCCGCCGGCCAGCACTGTTATTAGCAGTTGCTGGATGGCTGCCTGCTGACCGACGACTGCCCTCCCCAGCATGTTCGTTAGGTTGCGGGATAGGTCATACGTTTTGGGTGTGGCGGTTGGTGACTGGGCCATAGTCAAATATTGCCTCCTCAAAGTGGGCTATGCGGCGAATCAGGTCCAATGTTTGGGTGCGGGAAAGTTTAGTATCAGGAGTGATAGCTTGCAGTTCAATCAGCAGTTCGGCCAGGGGCGACGGGTCCACATCGGCAGTGCGGGCACAAGCAGTGGCCAGTTGCTCTGGTGAGGTCGGGGACCCCAGAGCTGTTAGCTGAGTCAGACGCCAGCGGAAACGGCGGGCAGTCAGATTTACTGCGGCTGCGCCGGCGTGGGCGGCCTGATACAGTCCGGCAAAGGCCCGCACGTGTTCAACCACCGAACGACGCGACGGCGAAGGTAAAGGCACCGGCTGCCCAAAACGCCAGAAACTGCCGGCCAGGTACAAGCCAAGACAACCCAGAGCCGCCCACAAGGCGGCGAAAATAGGGGCACTGGGCAGACGCTTGCCGACCAAAGGCGGGGCCCAGCGACCATGGTGGTATTCATCAAAATATATAGTCTGGGGCTGGCCGCCCGAATATATCAGGTTCATTGCCAGAACGGCATTGTCCGCCTGGCCCAACTGGCCATTGGCAATGATGTCGGCATCACTGATGACCTGAATGGTGCCTTGACCCACTTGCAAGTTCATCACCAAGATACCAGCATCATCCTGCACTACTGGCTCAATACAATCAGCTACCAGCGGCGTTATCTCTGGGACTTTTTCATCCTCGTCGGTTGTCTGCCGCAAATACTCCTTGATTTGCTGGGCCGAGGTCAGTCTTATTAGACGGCGGGAGGAATTAACCACTATACTGGTCACATCCGCCGTCCAGGGCCCCTGATTGGGGGCTTGTAGGCTAACAACCTGCTCCGGAGTTCCCAGCGACTGGGTGCCTAACCCCAGATGAGCCAGAAGAATCCGATTAGGCCCACACTCACCATACAAGGAGTAAGAGCCCAACCTACTATCGCCGCTGAAAGTGTCGTCGCCGATGGCAAGTATCAAGTGTCCACCGTCTTTCACCCAAGACTGCAGTGCTCCCACCTCATCCTCGGTGAGAGTGAGGGTGGGGTCAAAGACGCACAGGAGGATGCCGGTCGGGTCGGCCAATTCGTCCAGGGGTCGCTGGAGGGCCTGAGTAGGCACATTGTTACGCTCACACAGCTCGCGCAGGGCCTTGGTGCCCCAGGGGTTAGTGCGAAAGCTGGCATGGTCAGGGGTCCAATCATAGCCCCGGTACAGGTAGGCCAGCAGGCCAACAAACAGACCGAGCAATACGATCAGAATTAGTACAACCCGCCAGCGCCTACTCACTCCTATCAACCTCCTGCCAGAGCTGCTGGGCCAGGGTGTCCAGCCGCTGGTAGATAGTGTCGGTAATGGGAATATGAGCATAACAGAGCCGATTCATCGCCTGGGTGATGGGCTGGAGGTGGGTGGACAGTTCAGGATGATCGTAGACTTGTTGCAGATATTCTCCGTTGGTAGTGGCGGGATGATAATACAGATAGCCGTGCTGATCCAGATAGCGCAGGCAGGCCTGGTAGAGCTTACGCAAGGCAGCGGCGAAGTTGCCCCGGCTGGCTAACTCGCGGGCCTGACGACGCAGCACGGCCGGTGAGCTTAGGGGTATGGGTAGTTGCTTGTCAGCCGGACGGACCTGACGGCGGCGACCAAAAGCGCCCTGAATGGTGACCAGAATGTGATATAAGAATCCCCCCAGAGTCAGCAGTATCAGAGCGATAATCGTCCAGTAAAGCCAGGGTCGCGCCTGATACAGATACCGGCTCCCGGAAAACAGCCAGTCCAGGATACGGGCGATGAACTGGAGGATGCAGCCCAGATGCTTAACCGCGCGCTGTTGAAGGTTAATGAGCCAGGCGGGAGGCTGGTATTGATATTTAGGCTGGCTGAGGATTTCCGTTACCTGCTGGCGGATAACGGGTGCTGGCGGACGCTGAGGGGATGAATCAGCGAGCACGACGAGCAAACTGCTGGTGAGTGGAATTATTACTGCCAGTACCAGCGCCCCTACCACCAGCCGCTTGGCTCTATTAGTATCAATTGCGGGAATACGTAGCAACATCAACAGGATAATTCTTCTTAGGACACCAATTATCCTTGGTAGCGGTTTGCTGGGGGCTAAGACAAAAATTATCCCCTGCACCTGAAGGCAGCAGGGGATAAGGGAGGGACAAGGGAGGGTATCACCCGGCAGCTACTTTGTGCACCTTGGAAGGCAGTGACAGTTGGCCACCCTCCTCATCGCACCCGTTGTGCTCACATGTTCGGCACGTACGCAGTGAGATCGGGTCGCCTATAACGCGGTCGTGCAAAAAGCAGCGGTACTCTTTTTCTTTCTTGAAGCCGCCGTGCCAGTGGGGTCGCCAATACATGAATATGCCCAGATGCGGGCAATGTACGTGGGTGTGATTCATTGGTTCTCCTCTACGAATAGTTGCCACTATCCGGCGAAATTAGCGTCGTGTACTGTTTAGTTACCAGTGGTGCAAAGAATTTGGTGTCTAAATTGTGCAGTAACTTGTCAGAAATAAGGAAGGAATGGGGGATAGAGACGAGGAATAAACAAATAATGGCTGCCGTTCAGTTGAGACAATAATTAGGAGAGGCGGGTGACCCATGTCTGATCTACGTGACCGAATTGAAAAAGATGAGGGGTCTTTGCAGAAATTGATGGCCAGTATACCCGGTTTCAGTGGGTACCGGGAGCGGCAGTTGCGGCGTAAAGCCGACCAAATGATTAGAGAGCATCTGGTAGGGCTGCTGGACGATACCCGGCGAGTGATGAAGAGAACTATAAGCAAGTGGGCCGACCAGGGGAAGCTGGAGCAATTGGATGCTCTGGACCGGCTGTTGGGTAAGTTGACTAAGGTCCGCGACAACCTGCGGTTCGCCGATTATGGGTACACCGGTTGGTTTGATGCGGCTAAGATCAAGGAAGATGAGCTGGACAGCCTGTACGATTATGACCTGGGACTGCGTGAGCAGATTATGCGCATTGACGAGGTGGTCGGTGGGCTGGCCGGTGCTGAGGAGTCACAGTTGGCGGAGCATGTCGCTAATGTCACCGAAGAAGTGGCCCGGCTGGCACATGCCATTGATCACCGGGGAGAGATTACTGCCGAGCTGGTGCCTTGAGAGATGCCCGGCTGAGGCCAGAAGTCAGATGTCTGAGGACGAGGAGGTCCTAAGCTATGCAAATGCTGCAGACTATTGAATGGCGGGACACCACGGGCACGGAGGTGGTGCATCGGTGGCCGGCTCATGGGCCGGGAACGGTAAGGCTGGGCGCGCAGCTAACGGTGCGGGAAAGCCAGGCGGCAGTGTTTTTCCGGGATGGCCAAGCCCTGGATGTATTTGAACCAGGGCGCCATACTCTCACTGCGCTTAACTTGCCGCTACTGCAGGGCGTGATAGCTCTGCCCTTCGGCGGGGAGACACCGTTCCAATGTGAAGTGTACTTCGTCAATATGCGTACTTTCACCAATATGAAGTGGGGTACGCCCTCGCCAATTGTGTTCCGGGATTCTGAGTTGGAGTTTGTGCGTCTGCGGGCTTTCGGGATCTATACCCTGCGGATTGCTGAGCCCCAACTATTTGTGAATATGGTGGTGGGCACCGAGCATCGCTATGAACAGGAGACTCTGGAAGCCTGGCTACGTGATTTTATTGTGGCTCGCTTCAACGATACCCTGGGCGAAGTTATAGACACGGTTTTGGACCTGCCCCAGATGTATGATGAGCTGGGAATAGCGGTAAGGAGCCGAGTGGGCGAGGATTTTGAACGGTACGGTATAGAATTGATTGATTTGCTGGTGGAAGCGGTAACTCCACCCGAGGACGTAGTAAAGATGCTGGACGAGCGGGCGGCGATAGAGGCAGTGGGGGATATGCGGCGGTTTACCCAGTACGAGACGGCGCGAGCGATTCGGGCTATACCCGGGGCTGGTGGTGGAGGAGAAGGCGGTGTAGTAGGCACGGCTGCTGGAGCAGGGGCAGGATTGGGGGCGGGTATTGGCATGGGGGCGGCGATGGTCGGGGCGATGCGCGATGTCTTCGCGCCTGCCAGTGCCCCGCCACAGGCGGTAGCAACCTGTCCCAATTGTAAGGCAACCATACCGGCGGAGTCGAAGTTTTGCCCGGAATGTGGCGCGGCCCTTACCGGTGGGGAGTGTCCGAAGTGCGGGGCCGAGGTGCCGGCCAATGCTAAATTCTGTCCTGAATGTGGACAGCAGCTGGGTGAATGATACGATGCCACCCTCGTAACATTGGACCTGGCTGGGGGGCCGCAGTCACTGCCTCCTCGCAGATGAGGTATTTCTGGGGCAGCCACTAAGTTTTACCCAGTACATAGCCCTGGCCGACGAATGTGGATACGAGGGAGTCGATCTTTATATTGATAAGGTTGCAGATTTGAATGCGAATGATGTGGCATCGGCAGCTCAGACGATCCTGACGGAATACGGGATTGAGGCGACGGCCTGGTGGCTGCCGATGGAGTAGCAGGGAGATGATGAGGAATTCAAGAAGGGAGTAGAACAGTTGCCAGGCTTGGTGGAGATAGCCGCCGGTATTGGCTGCCCACCGTGTTGCACCTGGATTATGCCAGCTACTGACCACCATCCCGACCAATTGCGCGCTATGATTGTGCCGATACCACTGGGATTAAGAGAGAAAGGAGCAGCTACCCATTGAGTGGGATGAGTTTCGTATTGGCACTGAGCGTGCTTCTGGCGGTCGGCTTTGCTGTGGCGCGCCTCGCTAATCTACTGCATCTTTAGGGCCCAGCGGCCTTGATTTCATAAGTGTCGACATGTTGGAGGGTAGCCTCCAAGTATTCACTCATATAGCTCTTATGTTGGTGGCCTTCGCGATTGGCGAGCGCTTCGAGCTGCGTGAGTTACGCTCGTCGGCGCAGACACTGATTAGAGTAAGCGCGGGCGAAGGCTTATTCACCCTCGTGCTGGTGGCTGTGGGGGTGGGAGTGACTGCATATCTGATGGGCGTGGGAGGTGAGGGGACTGGGATGGTCCAAGCTGTCGCGATCGGCTTGATATGCGCCAGCATCGCCGTGGCCACGGCGCCAGCGGCAACACTTATTGTGATGCGCGAGTTGGGGGCGCGCGGCGCGCTCTCGCGCTTGGTGCTGTCCGATGTAGTGGTCAACAACGTGCTGAGCATCAGTCTCTTCGGTATAATGGTCACCGCTGCTCAGGTCCTATTGGGGACTGGCGGACAGATCGGGTTTGCGCAGGTCTTAGCGCCCGTGACCGAGACGGTCCTGTCTCTATCCCTGGGGATTGTTGTCGGTCTGGCATGTGATTACATCGTACACCGTCTCACTCGCAGGGATAACGTGCTGATTGTGTCTCTGGCCGCGATATTGTTCGTCGGCGGTTTCGCTGGCACTATGGGACTATCTTCTCTACTGGCTGGAGTGGCGGCGGGCTTTGCCATCGTCAACCGCGACCGGCGTGACGTCAGAGCGTTCCGTGCCCTCAACGACTTCGAGCCCCCGATCTATGGAATTTTCTTTGCACTCGCCGGCGTACAGTTGCATCTGCAAGGGCTGCTGGCAGCCGGGATGTTGGGCGCAGTCTTTGTAATAACGCGGGCGGTGGGCAAGTACTTCGGTGCTTGGCTCGGGGGCCACATCGCCGGTATAAAGCCCCGCCAGGCAAGCTCACTGGGACTGGCCCTGCTGCCCCAGGCAGGTTTGGCCATCGGGTTGGCCTATCTGGTCCGGGAGGACCCAACCCTGGCGCCTATTCAGACGGTTGTCATCAACTTGGTCACGGTGAGCATCGTCATAAACGAGCTCATCGGTCCATCACTGGTTCGACTTGCAGTCCTTAGGGCAGGCGAGGTCACCGCGCCTGAGCGGCCGGCAGCGGCGAGTCTTCCGCGACCAGAACCCGAGACTGCAGAGGCGGGTGTGGAGAAGGAGGTGGAGGTGGCCCCCTGGTCTCAGAGGAAGCTGCAGCCCCCCGAGCGGACCAACGCCTGCGTCCTTATCGCCCTCGCCCAGCCAGCCAGCGTCAGAGCTCTTACTCGGCTGGGCACACTGCTTGGTCACTACTACGGCGCTAGCCCGATAGCTGTACGCGTGGTTAGACCGGAAGAGCAACAAGACTATTGGAATGAGGTGGGCGAGCAGGAGACCATCCAGATGTTCCGCATCGCTGTACACGAGGCAGATACGCTGGGTTACAAGCTTCATACCGAGCTTGAGACGCACGAGGAGATTGCAGAGGGCATCCTTCGTACCGCCCGCGACCACAACGCCCAGGCGATAGTCCTGGGTTATCCGCATAGCCCCAGATCACATCGCTTCGCCGAGATCGCCGACGGGGTCGTCCGCGGTGCGGACTGCTTAGTGGTGGCGGTGAAATTCGCTGGCCCCTTGGCGGGTGGGCGCCTACTGATTCCCGTCACGCAGGTGCAGGATATGGACGTCGTGCGG
Organism: Candidatus Zipacnadia bacterium; assembly: GCA_029821215.1. Classification (GTDB taxonomy): domain Bacteria; phylum Armatimonadota; class Zipacnadia; order Zipacnadales; family Zipacnadaceae; genus JALGTV01. Next base: position 23,384 of record JALGTV010000008.1, read on the forward strand.
CCAGTACTGCGGGCGCTCGGCGCCGTCGCCGAACACACCATTACCCTGCTGAGGCTAATGCCCCCGGAATGTGGTACGGACGAGTTACGACAGGCTGAGGAGGAGGTGCAGAGCTGGTGTATCAGTCGTCCGATGGCCGGTGAGCTAAGTATCCAGGCAGTCGCCGCCGAGTCCAGGGTACATCGGATACTGGAGGCTGCTGATGACCACCACGTGCTCATTATGGCCACACACCCCGAGGGCGGCTTACGTCAGGCCTTCTTCGGCTCTCTCGCCCGAGAGGTGGCTCAGCAGATCAATCGCACCACACTGCTCGTTCATCGCGGACAGGCCATGTGCACCTCAAATGGGAGCGAGCGACAGCCGCAACCAGCCGACCGTCCGAATTAGCCGGGGTTGGAAGATCACACAACAATTATTGCTCATGGCCTGGACTGTGGTCAGCCGTTGTCGCTTTCTCATGTCTGAGTTATTTCTGATCCATCCAGACAAGTTACTGGCGATGGCCCAACAACCTTAGTAGTTTGTAACACTGGTACCTATCTCCACTGGAGAACACCTGTCTTGCACCCTCTCGCTAAGAAACATTTTGCCAAAGTATTGGAATCATACGAAATATTGGGACCTAACAGAGACTGCCAATACTATCCGTGCCATTGTACTGTAGAAGATTGTACTTGGTGTTATTGCCCCTTTTACCCCTGTGAGGATGAATTATTAGGGGAATACGTGATAAGTACCAGAACAGGAAAAAGAGTTTGGTCGTGCAGGAATTGTAGCTGGATTCACGATAAAGATATTGCTCAAAAAGTACTCGACGAGTTGAAAAATCTGGGGGTAAGTAGTCCAGAAGATATAGAAAAAGTACATGATAAACTTGTTAAGATTAAACAGATAAAATGGTCCCCCGAAGCAAGGTAGAAATCAGCGGCCACTGGGCTCCGTACTACGATTACCTCATGGATTTGCTTTTCCTGGGCACCTATCCGCGTTTTATGGCTGACGTCGTGGACAAGATGCAGGTAGAGCCCGGAGACGAGATTATTGACCTGGGGGCGGGAACAGGTCGTAATGCACGTCTGCTACTGAATAGGGTGGGCCCCACCGGTCGCATCGTCGGTGTTGACATCAGCCCACAGATGCTTGCGCGTGCCCGACGGCGGTGCGAACGTTACCCTGAGATAAGTTTCGTACAACACCGCATCGAACAGCCTTTGCCGTTCACTGAGGAGTTCGATAAGGTGTTTATCTCGTTTGTACTCCATGGCTTTGAAGACGAAGACAAGCGCC